>NZ_JBAPPI010000001.1:0-1749 GCF_049280035.1 Mycobacterium sp.
CGGCCTGTGCCCGACGATCGTGCACGGCACCGTGCAGGCCGCTCTGGCCATCCAGCTGCTCGGCGGACCCGCCCAGCATGCGGCGTGGCTACCGTCGCTGGCCAACGGAAACATCAGTGCCACAACATGTTTATGGGGTCCACGTAATGCCGCAGTGACCACACCGACGCTGCGTGTGCGTTCGGAGGCTTGGGGCGGCTGGCGACTCAGCGGCGCGGTCGACTTCGTCGCGGACGCCGACCTGGCCGACCACCTCGTCGTGTCGGCAGCCGCGGCGGGGGAGCGGATCATGGCGTTCGTCGTGCCGTTGACCGCGGCGGGCCTGTGGATCGACCCGCTGCGGTTGATGGGCGGGCACCGCACCTTCCGGATCGGATTCGACGATGTCGAGGTGATTGATCCGGCGGCGGTGCTGGACGGGGCCGACGGTGCGGGGTTAACCGAAAACAGCCTGCGCCGGGTGGCCAACGCCGCAGTGGCGTTGCTGTCGCTGGACCTGGTCGGTGTCGGCGAGGCGGTGCTGCAACGCACCGTCGACTACACGGCGGCCCGAGAACAGTTCGGCCGGCCTATCGCCTCGTTTCAAGCGGCGCAGCATTTGGTGGCGAATATGCATATCGCGCTGGCCGCAGCTCGGCTGGCAGCTCACTCGGCGGTGTTCTGGATCGGGAGGGGCCGCACCGCCACCCGTGAAACCGCGATCGCGCGAATGCACGCAGCCAGCGCGGCGAAATCGGTCACGCTTGACGCACACCAGCTGCATGGCGGTATGGGTTATGTACTCGACACCGACCTGCATTTGTTCTCCGAACGGGCCCGGGTGCTGTCCACGCTGGGCGGCGGGGCGGACGTGGCCGCAACGTGGTTGGAGGAGGAGGCGTGAGCGAGCAGGGTCTGATCGACGCCGAGTCGGCGTCGCGAGTGGGCACCGTCGCCGCAACGGCGACCGGCGAAGTCAACCGGCGCGACTGGCAACGCTGGGCCGCGGCGGTCGGAGATCACAATCCACTGTGGTTCGACACCGAATACGCTCGCGCACAAGGCTACCGCGACATCATCTGCCCGCCGCTTTTTCTGCAGTACGCCGTGCTGGGAGTCACCGCGTTGGACGGCTTGCGGCCCGATGGATCGTCCGGGGCGGTGTCCGGCAGCCTCGCCTTTCCCCGGGCACCCCGACGCATGGCCGGCGGGGAGAGCACAACGTTCCATGCGCCGGGGTATCACCGCGATGAAGTCGAAATGGTGCGCACCATCGAGTCGATCGTGGAAAAGCAAGGTCGCTCCGGCCGGTTCGTGCTGGTGACCTGGCGCACGCTGTATCGCAACCAGCGACGTGAATTACTCACCGAGGCAACGACATCGATGATCGCCCGACCGTGAGGAGTTGAATGGTCCCCGAAAATGCCTCGGCACAGGTTTGTTATGAGGACGTCGAGCCCGGCGACCCGTTGCCGGCGCTCACGATAACGGTCGACGAACGGCAGTTGTTCTTCTTCAGCGCCGCAACGTACAACGGTCACCGCATCCACTACGACAAGGACTGGGCGCGAACGGTCGAGGGTTACGACGACGTCATCGTGCAGGGACCGCTGCAGGCCGCCCTGCTGGCCCGGGCTATCACCGACTGGATCGGCGGTCGCGGTCGTCTGGTTGAGTACAGCGTGCAGAACCGGGCGATCGCGTTTGCGGGCGAGGAACTGAGTTTTGGCGGGGTGGTGACCGCAAAGCGGTTGGGCGACAACACCGGTC
>NZ_JBAPPI010000002.1:0-3582 GCF_049280035.1 Mycobacterium sp.
GCCGCCGGGTTGGCCAGCGCCGCGGGTGGTGCGGGCGGCGGCATGGCTGGCACGACTCCGGCCGCACAGCTCGGACCGCCGCCCACTCCCTCAGCCAGTACTGTTCCCGCATCGTCGGCGACCTCGCCGCAGGTGCCAGCGGCGCCAACGGATTCGGCAGGTGGGGCTCGCGGCGGAATGGGCGGCATGCCGATGGTGCCGCCGGGTTCGATGGCCGGTGCCGGCGGGTCGGGAAGCGACAGCAAGGCCGACACCAAACGCGTTGTGGCGCCTTCGGTGAAGAACGGTGCCCCGGTACAGGGACGCGTCGTCGCTCCGCCGACTGGGCCGGAGGTGGTGAGGCGAGTCGCGGGCAAGCCTGTCGCGGCCCGGCGAATACTCGCCCCCGACCAGAATCCCGACGACGACGAAGGCGACACCAAGCGCTGATGCCCGTCTTCGTCCGCAGGCTTTTCGGCATCGGCAAGCTGCCACCCGACGTGCGCGCCGAACTCGGAGCGGAGGGGCTCATCTACGTCGCCGATTACGTCGCAGTCACCCGGCGGTTCAGCGGCGCGATCCCGGGTCTGCGTTCGGCGCACAGCGTCGCCAGCTACGTCGGGTCGGTGGCGCTGACCGCACAACGCGTGCTGGCAACCCTGTCATCGCTACCTAAACTGGCCGGCCCCACCGTCGACGTCCGTTGGGACGCGGAGCAGTCCGGTGCGGCGACCGCAGAGCTCTCGTCAACGGGCCTGCAGGTTGATATCGACGTCGGCCAGGTGGACGAGTCGTTCACCGGCCAGCTGTCGTTGCACTACAAGATCGCCCTTCCCGGCGACGTGCTCACCGGGTTACCACGCCGATCGCTGACCTTCGACATGCCGCCGGAATACGTTTTCCGCGCGGTCGGCGTCACCTACCGGCCGTAACGGTCAGCGTCGCAGCCAGGCCGACGACGTCGCCGACAAGTCGGGCCACGGCGGACGACGCAGCAGGGCCGCACTGGCGAGCACCGCCGATATCAGGCCGGTGATCACGCCGATCAGGGCGACCCGATTCGCGTCGATCGCCGGCACCCAGCGCGCCGTGCCGCCGTGGATGACGAACACTCCAACCGGCGTCGCGGTGCCGGCGCGGACCTTGGCAACGGTGATCACGGTGCCGCCATCCGCCGTTCGATACGGCTCGCCGTAGACGCGTCCACGAGTGCCATTGGTGGGCAATTCGTCGAGTGATTCCGGAATTTTCATCGGACCGCTCCTTTTCAGCGCTCGAAGTCAGTCTTGCAGCACACGACGGTTCCTACCATGGGTACGTGGGCGATCACGCGTTTACTCCGCAGGAGCGGCAAGCGGTGTACCGGGTGATCTCCGAACGACGAGACATGCGCCGGTTCGTGCCTGGCAGCACCGTGCCGGAGGACGTCATGGCGCGGGTGCTCCAGGCCGCGCACGCCGCGCCCAATGTGGGTCTGATGCAGCCGTGGCGGTTCATCCGGATTACCGACGATTCGCTACGACGACGCATCCACGCCCTGGTCGACGAGGAGCGGCTGCTGACCGCTCACGCGCTGGGCCAACGGGCACAGGAGTTTTTGGCGCTGAAGGTCGAAGGCATCCTCGACTGCGCCGAGCTGTTGGTGGTGGCGCTGTGCGAAGGCAGAGACAGTTACGTCTTCGGCCGTCGCACCCTGCCGCAGATGGATCTCGCATCGGTGTCATGTGCGATCCAAAACCTTTGGCTGGCAGCACGATCCGAAGGTCTGGGGATGGGGTGGGTATCGCTGTTCGATCCGCCGAAGCTGGCGGCCTTGCTGGCCATGCCCGCGGATGCCGAGCCGGTGGCGATCCTGTGCCTTGGCCCGGTACCCGAATTCCCGGATCGACCCTCGCTGGAATTGGATGGCTGGGCGTTGGGCCGGCCGCTCGCCGAATTCGTCTCGGAGAACGGCTGGGGCAAAGAGCCGGGCGTCAGCTCATCGTCAGTTGCGCGATGAGCGTCTCGATGGCCGCCGCGGCGCCAGGAGGAACGGGACGCTCAGACTCCGCATCTTGAACGACGGCAGTCGGAACCCCGGCGGCGTTGGCGGCCTCGTCGATGCTGAGTTCGGCCCGGTGTCGCGCCCCGTAGAGCCGTTGCCCCAAAGTGGCCGACGGCGATCGCGCGGCGCGCAGCATCAGGTCGTTGTAAGCCCGGCGCACGGAGCTAAGAGCGAGCACCACCGACGGCGCGCCTCTGGCATTGCGGGCAGCGTTAGACGCCACCGCCTCGAGCTTGCGTAGGTCCGCGAGGATCGGGCTGGCGCGGTGAGCGAACTCCGCCTCCGAGTCCCTTGGTAGCGCGGCGAGCGCCGTGGCGATGGCATGCATGGCTAGCTCGACGGCCTCGGCCATCAACGGAGCCTGGACCGTGTCGGTCAGCACCTCGGTCGCTTCGCCGCCCTGGGCCACCGCACCGCCACTCCGGATGCGGGTGATGGTGCCGACCGGCCAGTCCAGCACTTCTTCCAGCTTGGCCAGCGTTCCGCGGCGAGGCCAGCTACGCCCCTTCTCGAACGCGATGAGGGTGCCGGCGTTGATAATTTTGTCTCTGGCCAGGCTGCGTTGGGTGATATCGAGTTCGCGTCGCCGCGCGGCGACCGCTCGGCCGGCCCGCGCCACGTCGGGATCGGTCTCGCCCAGCTCCTCCCACTTGTCGTCGTCATCAGCATCAGCTTCGATCGAGGCAACCACCGCAGTCGCTTCGGTCGGATCGCTGGGCACGAAGTTCACTGGAATACCATCCGCAGCTCCCAAATGAATAGTCGTTGGACCGGTGATCAGCGCGGAGCTTCGCCGCACGCCGTCGACGAACATCCCGTTGGTGCTGGTATCGAAGACCTGCCAGCCGTCGCGGCGCGGCTCCAACCGAACGTGCGAACGTGAGATCCGGTCGTCGTTGACCCGCACTGTCGCCCCGGGATCTCTACCGATGACAGCGGCGCCGACTACGGGGTCGAGAGTGTGCGACTCGGGTCCGATCCGGACCGCCAGGGTCGGCCCCGACGCTGAGGCAGCCTGGCCACTTGTCACGGCACGCTCCCTTCCGCTGCACGTCCGCCGCTACGGCGTTTCGGACCGCCAGCCCGAGGAGATGCTACATCTATCCTGCGACGGCTAGTGCGGACGCCAGCGAATTGCGCTGCGTTTTCCGACGCGGATCGGCCGCGCCTGGCCGTACAGCATGCCTTAACTCATCCCGTTAGCGATCAGTTGATGCGCTAACCATAGCACCTTACGTCCACTGTTTGCGCACGTCATCGGCATTATTCTGCGGCCCAGCTCGATCTTGACCACCAAATTCGTAGCATCTCTGCGGTGAAACTGTTGCACTTCGCTATCGCTTCGGTTACAGTCGTAGCACTAGCGCCACGGGCGCACCGCAAACAAGGGGCAAGGCTATGACTGCAACTGTCGCACCGCTGACAGCTCCATCCGAGGAGTTCGTCCCGGTCTGCACGACTGACCCGGAGCGTTGGACCACCAATCCGGACGACGAGGCGAAGGCGCTGTGCCGCGCATGCCCAGCGCGCTGGCTGTGCGCTCGCGAGGCATGGGAAAC
>NZ_JBAPPI010000003.1:0-8134 GCF_049280035.1 Mycobacterium sp.
GCCATGAACTCGTTGTAAGCCGACTCCAGATCGGGCGACAGCACCGACGCGTTGCACTGGCGCTGGGTGTCACCGATGGGCGCCAGAATGCCCCGCAATTCGACGTACTCCTGCGGATGGGCGGTGAAGTAGTTCCGCAGATCCGACGCCGCTTGCGGGCGCGGCTCGTTCTTCGCCGCCGTCACGACCGCGTTGGCGCCCGGGTGATTGCTGAGGTACTGGTTGGCCGATCCCGTCACCGAGCTGACCGTGTCGGCCACCCCGGCCGCACTGCAGTCGGGTGCCGCGGATGCCGTCGGCGCCGCGATCACCATGGCAGCCAGACCGGCGAGTAGACCGCAACCGGCGGCGTGCCGGCGCATGGTCTTACCACTGAATTTCATCATTGTTCGCTTCCTGTAAGAGGCAGATTGATCACAGGTTGCCGAGACCCGATGCCCAAGGTACGCGGACGTGAAGTACCGGAACCCGCTGCGGGAAAAGCGTTTCAGCCGCCTGACGTGAACTGAGTCTCAATTGAGGCTGCTTTCGCTAAGTATTCGATCAGAGCGGCTCGGGTTTTCTTAAAGAACGAGCTCGGCCCTTAGCCAATCGTGACATGCAACGTGATCGAATTGTGACTTCAGCGATGCGCTCATTGCGCCAACGCGGTCGCCTCATCGGTGGCCGCACGGATCGGGCCCCGCCACAAGTCGCCGTGCCCGGGCACCAGGACTTCGGTATCCAACAGCGCCAGCGCCGCCAGGCTGCGGATGCAGCCATCCTGATCATGGCTGAACACCGCCGGCAGCAGTTGCGGCCCGCGGCTCCCCAACAGCGGGTGCCCGGTAACCAGCGCGTCGCCGCTGGCCAATATGCCGTCGACCAGATACGAACAGTGACCGCCGGTGTGACCGGGAGTAGGGATGGCCATCGGATGGCCGGGCAACCTCGCCGCCACCTCGGCGGTCAGCGGCTGCGCGGTCGGGATGCCCTCGCGGATCAGCCCGCCGTTGCGCACCACGTGGGTGGCCCACAACGCCCACCGAGGGCGCCAGATGCGCAGCGCGATGTCGAGCGGCGAGGCCTGTTCCAGATACTCCCGCTTGGTGTGGCCGACCTCGTCGGGATGGCAATAAACCGGGGTGCCGTGGGTCTTGGCGAACCAGATCGCCGAGCCCATGTGGTCGATATGGGCATGGGTGAGCAGGATCGCCCGCACGTCGCCGGCCTGGTATCCCAGCTGACGTAACGAGGCCAGCACGTCGTCGCGGTCACCCGGATATCCGGCGTCGATCAGCATGACCCCGCTGTCGTCGGTGACCAGCAGCCAGTTGACCGCCCCGCCCTGGGCGAGGTGCACGGTCTCGGTGACGGCCGTCAGCGCCGGTGCCATGTCGGAGAGTCTAAGAGTTGACCTGGGATGGGTCATGCTTCCACCGTTGTGCCTCTGGGGCTCGTTTTTTCGGCTGGTCGCGCGACGTCCGGTGTTGTGGCCGGTCTGTTCGGGCGTGTGCCGGATGGTGGTTGCGTTGCTCAGCAGAGGCCACCCGGTGGTCGCTGCCGGCCCTGGCCCGCGCTGCAGTGTGGTTCCGCAGGTGGCTGGTGCCGGTTGACTGAGCCCGCGCCTGGATCGTCGGCGACACCCTCATCCCCGTGTACGACCAGCCATCACTACCCCGGCAACCACCGCGCGGCATCTACATCATCTACGGCTATCGTCACGGCGTCATCGCCTTCGGCGGCCCTCGCTGGCCTCTAGATCGTCAAAAACCGACACCCGAATAACCCCATCAGTGCATTGGAGTAGAAACAACAGCGTGGCTGAACTGAAACTGGGATATAAGGCGTCGGCGGAACAATTCGCGCCGCGCGAACTCGTCGAGCTGGCGGTCGCCGCCGAAGCGCATGGGATGGACAGCGCTACGGTCAGCGACCACTTCCAGCCGTGGCGCCACGACGGCGGGCACGCGCCGTTCTCGCTGGCCTGGATGACCGCCGTCGGTGAGCGCACGAAACGGCTCCAGTTGGGCACCTCGGTGCTCACCCCGACGTTTCGGTACAACCCGGCCGTCATCGCGCAGGCATTCGCCACGATGGGGTGTCTCTACCCGGATCGCATCTTTCTCGGCGTCGGTACTGGGGAGTCGCTCAACGAGATCGCTACCGGATACGAGGGCGACTGGCCAGAGTTCAAGGAGCGCTACGCCCGGCTGCGCGAATCGGTGCGGCTGATGCGCGAGCTGTGGCTGGGCGACCGGGTCGACTTCGAGGGCGAGTACTACCACACCAAGGGCGCCTCGATTTACGACGTGCCCGAGGGGGGCATCCCGATCTACATCGCCGCGGGAGGACCCCAGGTCGCCAAGTACGCGGGCCGCGCGGGCGACGGCTTCATCTGCACCTCCGGCAAGGGCGAGGAGTTGTACAAGGACAAGCTCATTCCCGCTATGAAGGAGGGTGCGGAGGCGGCGGGCAAGAATCCCGACGACATCGACCGGATGATCGAAATCAAGATCTCCTACGACACCGACCCGGACCTGGCGCTGGAGAACACCCGCTTCTGGGCGCCGCTATCGCTGACCGCCGAACAGAAGACCAGCATTCACGACCCGATCGAGATGGAGAAGGCCGCCGACGCGCTGCCGATCGAGCAGGTCGCCAAGCGCTGGATTGTGGCCTCGGACCCCGACGAGGCCGTCGAAAAGGTCGGCCAGTACGTCACCTGGGGCCTCAACCACTTGGTGTTCCACGCGCCGGGGCACGACCAGCGCCGCTTCCTGGAGCTCTTCCAGAAGGACCTCGAACCGCGGCTGCGACGGCTCGGCTGAGCCGCCATGCCCGACGTCTCCGCGCTGTACATCGCGGCGCCCGAGGGCGACACCGGCAAATCGACGATCGCGCTGGGGATCCTGCACCGGCTGGCCGCGACGGTGGCAAGAGTCGGTGTATTCCGGCCGATCACGCGTTTGGGCGAAGAGCGCGACTACATCCTGGATCTGCTGCTGGCGCACGCCACCGCGGGCCTGCCCTATGAGCGCTGCATCGGCGTGACCTACCAGCAGCTGCACGCCGATCGCGACGCCGCCATCGACGACATCGTCGAGCGCTACCACGCGATGGCCGCCGAGTGCGACGCCGTCGTCATCGTCGGCAGCGACTACAGCGACGTCACCAGCCCTGCTGAGCTGAGCGTCAACGCCCGCATCGCGGTCAACCTCGGTGCGCCGGTGCTGCTGGCGGTGCAGGCCAAGGGCCGCAGTCCCGAGCAAGTCGCCCACGCCGTCGAGCTGTGTCTGGCCGAGCTGGATGCCCAGCATGCGCATACCGCGGCCGTGGTGGCCAACCGCTGCGAGCCGTCGAATTTGACCGCAGTCGCCGAGGCGCTGCGCCCGCTCGGCCCGAGGACGTACGTCCTGCCCGACGAACCGCTGCTGGTGGCGCCGACGGTGGCCGACCTGCAGACCGCGGTAAACGGGACGCTGGTCAGCGGTGACACCGCACTGATGAGCCGTGAAGTGATGGGCGTGGTTGTCGCCGGAATGACGGCCGACCATGTGCTGGAGCGGCTGGGCGATGGAGTCGCGGTGATCACGCCCGGTGACCGGTCGGACGTCGTGCTGGCAGTCGCCAGCGCCCATGCCGCGGAAGGCTTTCCGTCGTTGTCGTGCGTCATTCTCAACGGCGGGTTCGAGTTGCATCGGTCGGTCGGGGCACTGGTGGCCGGCCTGCGGCTGCGCCTGCCGATCATTGCCACCACACTGGGTACCTTCGACACGGCAAGCGCAGTAGCGTCGGCGCGCGGCCGGCTCACCGTGTCCTCGCAGCGCAAGATCGACACCGCGCTGCAGCTGATGGAGCTGCACGTCGATCTCGGGGACCTGCTGGCGCAGTTGGCGATTCCGATCCCCAAGGTGACCACGCCGCAGATGTTCACCTATCAGCTGCGCGAGCGGGCCCGTTCGGATCGCAAGCGCATTGTGCTGCCCGAGGGTGACGACGATCGAATCCTCAAGTCCGCCGGCCGGCTGCTGCAGCGTGATATCGCCGACCTGACCATCCTCGGCGACGAGATCCAGATCCGCGCTCGTGCAGCCGAACTCGGCGTCAACCTGGACGACGCGACGGTGCTCAATCCGCGTACCAGCGAGTTGTGCGACCAATTCGCCGAGCAGTACGCGCAGCTGCGTGCCAAGAAGGGCGTCACCGTCGAGCAGGCCCGGGAGATCATGCACGACGTGTCATATTTCGGGACCATGCTGGTCTACACCGGCATGGTTGACGGGATGGTGTCCGGCGCTGCGCACACCACGGCGCACACAGTTCGTCCGGCCTTCGAGATCATCGGCACCGCGCCGGGCATCTCGACGGTGTCCAGCATCTTCCTGATGTGCCTGCCGGATCAGGTGCTGGCATACGGCGACTGCGCGATAGTCCGCGACCCGACAGTCGACCAGCTGGCCGACATCGCCATCAGCTCTGCGCGCACCGCCGCGCAATTCGGTATCGAGCCGCGGGTGGCCATGCTGTCGTACTCCACCGGTGAATCCGGCAGTGGCGCAGATGTCGATAAGGTCAGGGAGGCAACCGGATTGGTGCGCAACCGGGCGCCGCAGCTGCTGGTCGAGGGTCCGATCCAATACGATGCCGCAGTCGAGCCCTCGGTCGCGGCCACCAAGTTGCGTGATTCGCCGGTCGCCGGCCGGGCCACCGTGCTGATCTTCCCCGACCTCAATTCCGGTAACAACGCCTACAAGGCGGTGCAGCGTAGCGCCGGTGCGATCGCCATCGGTCCGGTGCTGCAAGGTTTGAACAAGCCGGTCAACGACCTGTCCCGCGGCGCGCTGGTCGATGACATCGTCAACACTGTCGCGATTACTGCTATTCAGGCTCAGGGTGACAGTGGCATGCGCCGAGGACAATCTAGCGAGCAGCGATGAGGTGGGGGCACCTCCCGCTTGCGGGGGAGAATGGCGCTCGTGGCATCTGATCGCGTGGTGCTGGTGATCAACTCCGGCTCGTCGTCGCTGAAATACCAGCTGATTCAGCCGGATTCGGGTCGGTCGTTGGCTGAGGGCATCGTCGAGCGGATTGGCGAGCCGTCTTCGCCGGTTGCCGATCACGCCGCGGCGCTGCGGATGGCGTTCGACCAGTTGTCGAAGGCCGGTATCGATTTGAAGGCTTGCCGGCTGGCGGCAGTCGGCCACCGGGTAGTGCACGGTGGGGCGTCGTATTACCAGCCTACGGTTGTCGACGACGGGGTCATCAACAAACTCAAGCAGTTGTCCGTGCTGGCTCCATTGCACAATCCACCCGCCGTGCAGGGTATCGAGGTAGCCCGCAAGATGCTGTCGGATGTGCCGCATGTCGCGGTGTTCGACACGGCGTTCTTTCACGACCTGCCCGCGGCGGCGGCGACTTACGCCATCGACCGTGACCTGGCACGGAAGTGGCGGATCCGCCGATATGGATTTCACGGTACGTCGCACCAGTATGTCAGCGAACAGGCCGCGGCGTTCCTGGGCAGGCCGCTGAAGGACCTGAATCAGATTGTGCTGCATCTGGGTAACGGCGCCTCGGCGTCAGCGATCGCGGCGGGCCGGCCGGTGGACACATCGATGGGATTGACCCCGTTGGAGGGTCTGGTGATGGGCACCCGTAGCGGCGACATCGACCCTGGTGTCATCGGCTACCTGTGCCGCGCCGCCCAGATGAGCGTGGGCGAGGTTGAATCCATGCTCAACGAGCAGTCCGGGATGCTGGGCCTGGCCGGTGAGCGCGACTTCCGTCGGCTGAACGAGATGATCGAATCCGGTGATAAGTCAGCGCAATTAGCTTATGACGTGTTCATCCATCGGCTGCGCAAGTATGTCGGTGCTTATCTGGCGGTGCTGGGCCGCACCGACGTGGTGAGTTTCACCGCGGGTATCGGCGAGCGCGTCGCGTCGGTGCGGCGCGACGCGCTGAGCGGCCTGGCGGCGCTGGGCATCGAAATCGACGAGCAGCGAAACACGCAGTCCGCCAATGAGGCTCGGCAGATTTCCACCGGTGCCTCGCCGATCGCCGTGCTGGTGATCCCCACCAACGAAGAGCTGGCCATCGCCCGCGACTGCTTACGAGCGGTCGGCTGATCCGGCCCCCCGGGCGGCGCCGACGGTTCCTCCCGCCCGCCGGCGCCGCGGCCTAGCTCAGGGCACCAAACCGCCGAGCAGTTCTGAGGCGAGGCCCGTGAGGTTGACTGTTAGATCGCCGCCGGTAATCGACATCGGCAGACCCAGGTCAGTGACCACACTGCTCAACAGGGATGTCACGTCGAGCGTCGGGTCAGTTCCCAACAGGCCCGGCAGATCCGATGAGATCGGTGCGATACTGCCGAGCACCGCCAACAGGTCTTGGCCCAGGTCCACGCCGAAGTTGGGCACTGCGCCCCCGGTCACGTCAGGGATGGTCAGGTCCAGGCTCAGCGTGCTGGGGAAAAGCCCCTCGAGCGTGTTGAGCGGGATGCTGATGTCCTGACTGCCGGCAGCGCCGAAAAGCGACTCGAGGGTGCTGATCGGCAAGCTGATGTCCTGGCTGCCGGCGCTGCCGAGAAGCGTCTGCAGTTCGGACACCGACAGGGTGATGTCGCTGCTGCCGGAGGTACCCAGCAGCCCCTCCAGGGTGGCGGTGGAAACGCTGATGTCCTGGCTTCCCGCGGTACCGAGAAGGCTCTCGAGGCTGCTGAGCGAGACGGTGATGTCCTGGGTGCCGGAGTTGCCGAGCACCGACTCGAGGTCGCTGAGCACGGTGCTGTCGGGGATCGATGGGGGAGTGATGGTCTGGTTGCCGATACCGAGGTCATTGATGAAAGTTTGGAGGGAGATGGTTTCTTTGGCGATGCCAAGGTTAATGGTGTAAGAGGGATTGCCGAGGTCGCTGACGATTGTGTCGACGGAGATCGGTGGGACGCTGATACTGCCGCCATTCCCGAGGGCGTCGCCGAGGACTTGGTCGAGGGTGACCGGCACGGTGATATTGCCATTGTTGGCGACGTCGCCGAGCAGCCCGTCGAGGGAGATCGGCAGACTGAGTGTGCCGCCGGGAGTGGCCCCATTGAGGAGACTGTCGAGGCTGACCGGGAGAGTGAGTGTGCCGCTGGGTGCGACGTCGCCGAGGAGATCGTCCACGGAGACCGGGAGGCTGAGTGCGCCGCTGGGGGCGGCATCGCCGAGAAGACTGTCCAAGCTGAACGGCAGGGAGAGCGTGCCGCTCGGGGCAAGGTCGTTGAGGATTGTGCTGACGTTGACCGAAAGGTCCAAGGAGCCCGGTTCTAGCAGGGTCGGGGTCGTCGTCAAATTCCCTCCGCCGACGGCCGACAACTCGTCGGCCAGGGTGTTGCCAAGCTGAGCAAGGGCGTCGATCTCGCCGGTGGCCGCACCGTCGACGGTGTTGGTGAGCAACCCTAACTCTGGTGAAATGAGTCCGGAGCCAAGGATTTCCGGGTAACCGTTGAGGTAGGCGTACAGGATTGTGGTGGGCGCGTTTTCCAGATCGGTAAGGGCCGTGGAGTAGGCGTCGCTGCTCAGCGCCGATTCAATGTTGTCCGATACCGCCGTGAGCGCGGTCGAGGCCGCGTTGGACGCGTCGGCGCTGCTGAGTAACGCCAGCGCGCCCTCGGTCAGCAGCGAGAGCGGGTTGGTCACCGGGTTCGAGGTACCGGTTGAAAGGTCGCTCAACACGGTGCTGATACCTTGCGAGATATCGGGGTCGGTCAGCCAGTTACTGCTGCTGAGAACAGTTTCCAACCCTGACCAGTTGGCCTCGGTGGCGCCGACCAGTTGGGACAGATCGAACTCGTCGTAGGCGGTGAGCCGGAACTGTCGGTGCTGCACGTCAGGCCGTGGCGTGGCTACCGGAGTAACGGCGATCAGGCCGGCGCCCAGGAGAGCGATACCGGTGGTGACGCTTGAACTATGGCTAAGACGAAGCTGAGGGGTGTCTGATTTGGATCTGAGAAAATTCACGTCAGCATGGTGCACGTCCCGCTTGGCCCGCGGCAATGCAAGAGGGCGGACTCACAGCGAGACGTATAGTAATTACCTTTGTACCAACGAGGGGTAGGAGACTGGAGTAATGACGCCAAGTCGAGCGCGCGGTCGACCGCGCAGCGAGGAAC
>NZ_JBAPPI010000004.1:0-1520 GCF_049280035.1 Mycobacterium sp.
CCGAGTATCGGCCTGGGCCAACGGCTGTCGAGTGCGCGGGCGTACTGGGTCACGAACGCGGTCCGCTCGACGGGTGTCAACTCGGTGATCGCAATTCTCATACCGGCAACGTACTCCGGGACTAGCCTCGGTTGCGTGATCGATTCGAAAACTACCTCCGAGCCACCGACCACGCTCTGCGAGGCATTCCAGCGCAACGCCGCGATCGACCCGGACGCCGTCGCGCTCCGTACCCCTGGCGACACTCAGACAATGACCTGGCGGGAGTACGCGGCCGACGTGCGCCGGGTCGCGGCCGGCCTGGCCGGCCTCGGGATCCGCCGAGGCGACACGGTTTCGCTGATGATGGCCAACCGCATCGAGTTCTACCCGCTGGAAGTGGGTGCGCAGCACCTCGGCGCCACCTCGTTCTCGGTGTACAACACGCTGCCTGCCGAACAACTGACCTACGTTTTCGACAATGCCGGCACCAAAGTGGTGATCTGCGAGGAGCAATACGTCGATCGGATCCGGGCCAGTGGCGCGGAGCTGGAGCACATCATCTGCATCGACGGTTCCCCCGAAGGCACGCTCTCTCTGGATGATCTCTACGCCGCCGGTAAAGACGACTTTGATTTCGATTCGACCTGGCGGGCGGTGCAGCCCGACGATGTGGTCACCCTCATCTACACCTCCGGGACGACGGGAAATCCCAAAGGGGTGGAGATGACGCACGCCCACCTGCTGTTCGAGGCCCAGGCCCTCGAAGCCGTTCTGGGCGTTCAGTTCGGTGATCGGGCCACCTCTTTTTTGCCGACGGCGCACATCGCCGATCGCACGATGGCGTTGTACAACCAAGAGGTGTTCGGAGCCCAAGTCACGGTGGTCTCGGATGCTCGCGCGATTGCGACGGCGCTGGCCGACGCGCGCCCGACCATCTGGGGCGCCGTGCCCAGGGTCTGGGAAAAGCTCAAAGCGGCAATCGAATTCGCCGTCACCCACGAGCAGGACGAGGCCAAGCGCCAGGCTCTGCAATGGGCTATGTCGGTTGCCGGGAATCGTGCCGCGGCACTGGTTTCCGGCGAGCCACTTTCAGATGAAGCAGCCGCCGAATGGGAGAAGGCCGACGAGCTGGTGCTGTCCCAGCTGCGTGCCAAGTTAGGGCTGGACCAGCTGCGGTGGGCGGTGTCAGGTGCGGCCCCGATTCCCAACGAAACGCTGGCCTTTTTCGCCGGCATCGGCATCCCGATCGCCGAGGTGTGGGGCATGTCCGAGCTGAGCTGCGTTGCCAGCGTGAGTCATCCAGCCGACGCGCGACTGGGCAGCGTGGGCAAGCTGCTGCCCGGGCTGGAGGGCAAGATCGCCGAGGACGGCGAATATTTGGTGCGTGGACCCCTGGTGATGAAGGGCTATCGCGGCGAGCCGGCGAAGACCGCCGAGGCGATCGACCCCGACGGCTGGCTGCACACCGGCGACGTCCTGGACGTCGACGCCGACGGTTATCTGTGGATCGTCGACCGGAAGAAGGAGCTGATCATCAA
>NZ_JBAPPI010000005.1:0-3214 GCF_049280035.1 Mycobacterium sp.
AACGAGTTCAGGGTCAGCACCCCGGCAGCTTTGGACAGCAGCCCGCGCTGGTCCGGGGCGATCACCACCGCCTGGTACAGGCGCTGGTCCTTACCGGGCCGCAGTTCGACGTGCACCTTGCGATCGGACGCCAGGGCAATGTACTCGGGGTGCAGCGGGTCGGCTTCGGGCAACGCCTCGCCGTTCATCGCCATCCGACTGCGCCGCACCAGGTCGCCGACCAGCGATGCCTTCCAGTCGCTCCACACCCCAGGCCCGGTGGCCAGCGAATCGGCCTCGGTCAGCGCATGCAACACGTCCAGCAGCACCGGGTCTCCGTCCAACGCCTCGCAAACGGCGGCGATGGTCTGCGGGTCGTTCAGGTCCTGCCGGAACGCGACCTTCGCTAACAGCAAGTGGTGGTACACCAGCTTGGAAAGCAACTCGACATCCGATGGCCACATACCCAGCCTGGTGCCGATTTCAGTGGCCAGCTCGGCGCCGACCACGCTGTGATCGGCACCCCGTCCTTTTCCGATGTCGTGCAGCAGCGCAGACAGGATCAGCAGATCGGGACGTGCCACCCGGGTGGTGAAAATCCTTGCCCGCGAAACGGCCTCGGCCAGATGGCGATCCACCGTCCAGATATGGACGACGTCGCGGGGCGGAAGGTCGCGGATCGCCGCCCATTCCGGAAAAAGGCGGACCCACAAGCCGGTCCGGTCGAGCGTCTCGATTACCGCGATCGTGTCCGGGCCGGCGGCCAACAGGACTAAGAGGAGGTCCAGCGCCTCGCGCGGCCACGGCGTCGGGAGGTCCGCCGCCGAGTCGGCGAGCCGGCTCAGCGTGGACACCGCAATCGGCAGTCCGGTGTTCGCCGACGCCGCCGCCACTCGGAGGACCAGCATAGGGTCGGTTTGCGGTCGGGCCCCTACACCTGTGCGGGCCAGCACGATCTCCCCGTCGTACTCGACCACTCCCTCGTCGAGCGGCCGACGCGGCCGCCGCCGGAATGCCGAAATCCCGCGCCGCGGAAGCGCGTTGCCGGCAGTCCGAAGCCCGGCATCGACGCGATAACTGACAGTGCGGCCCGCGTCGGACAGCGTCCGGGACAGGTCGAATCTGTCGCCGATGTGCAGCGCGGCGCTGATCTCGTCGGCGAACTGGGCCAGCAGCAGGTCGTGCCCCCGACCGGAAACTCGGTGAAGTTCGGTGCGGACGTTGAGCAGGGTGAGCTGGGCGTCGGTCAGCGAACCCAGCGGGTCCTCCGGTCGACCAACAAGGCGGTCAGCGAGGTGGGCTGTGGCCAGCGCGTCGAGCAACTGAATATCACGCAGGCCACCGCGGCCCAATTTCAGGTCGGGTTCGGCTCGGTGTGCGATCTCGCCAATGCGCCGCCACCGGGCATGCGTCTCTTCCACGAGTTCGCCGAATAGAGAGCGGATTTCGGTGCGCCACTGCCGCCGCACTCCCTCGATCAGTCGGGAGGACAGCTCTTCATCGCCGGCGATGTGCCGCGCATCCAGCATGGCCAAGCCGGCCGACACGTCCGCACCCGCGACCCGCAATGTCTCGGCGACGGTACGCACGCTGTGGTCAAGACGAATGTTGGTGTCCCACAACGGATACCACAGCTCATCTGCGACCTGTCGTACGGTGTCGGTGGGCAAGCCATCGTGCAACAGCAGCAGGTCCAGGTCGGAATAGGGCACCAGTTCGCGACGGCCCAGCGAACCGGTCGCGACGATCGAAAAGCCGCTTCCGGCGGTGATACCGATTTCGGTGGCCTTGGCGGTCAGCCAGGATTCGTGCAGGTCTCCCCACGCTTGGCGCAAGGCGGCCGAATCAAGTTCACCCCGTCCGCGGGCCAGGAGGGCTTCGCGGGCGGCGGGTAGATCGCTTGCCGCGCCGGCACGTGTCCCTGCCGCGGCCTCCGGCCACATCGGATCGGGTGAATCTGGTTCGCGCTGCTTCATTCCCGTCCAGGTCGGATCGGCTACTCCCGAGGAGTCATCATAGGAGCCTGTATTAGATTGCGTCGGCCCCGCGTTCGCCGGTGCGCACCCGCACCACCGTTTCCACGGCGCTGACCCACACTTTGCCGTCGCCAATCTTACCGGTGCGTGCGGCCTGCACGATGCTGTCCACGACCTTGTCCGCGTCGAAGTCTTCGACTAAGACCTCGATGCGCACCTTCGGCACGAAGTCAACGGAGTATTCAGCACCCCGGTAAACCTCGGTGTGCCCCTTCTGCCGCCCGTACCCCTGAACTTCGCTGACTGTCATGCCCAGGCTTCCCACCTGTTCAAGGCTGGCTTTGATGTCCTCGAGCGTGAACGGCTTCACGATCGCGGTTATCAGCTTCATTTCTGCTCCGCCTCCACTTTGTCGTCCACTCGCTCTTCCAGGAGGCCGTTAGCGCCGTCCGGCAGACTTGCATGAGGAAGAACAGAGCCGGTCGCTGTCGCTGTTGCGAAATCGTAACCGCTCTCCGCGTGCTGAGACTCGTCGATACCAGCCGCTTCTGCCTCAGGACTGAGACGCAGCCCGATGGTGTATTTCAGTATCAGAGCCAGGATAAGGGTGGCGGTGCCAGAGTAGAAGAGAACACTGAACGCGCCGACCGCCTGCCGTTCCAGCTGATCGAAACCGCCGCCGTAGAACAAGCCCTTGGACACGCCGGCGACGCCGTTGATCGCCACGCTCTCCGGGGCGGCCAGCAGACCCACCAGCAGCGTGCCTGCCAGACCACCGACCAGGTGCACACCGACCACGTCCAGCGAGTCATCGAAGCCGAGCCTGAATTTCAGCCCGACCGCCAGCGCACACAGCACCCCGGCCACCGCGCCGATCGCTAAGGCGCCCAACGCGTTGACTGACGAGCAGGACGGTGTGATGGCGACCAATCCGGCGACGATGCCCGAGGCCGCTCCCAGCGTCGTTGCATGGCCATCGCGGATCCGCTCAGTGAGCAGCCAGAAGAGCATGGCCGTGGCCGTCGCGATCGTGGTGGTCATGAACGTCGCCCCGGCGGCGCCATTGGAGCTGGTGGCCGAACCGGCGTTGAATCCGTACCAACCGAACCACAGCAAGCCCGCACCGAGCATGACAAACGGCACATTGTGCGGGCGGAACAGCGTGGTGGGCCAGCCTTTTCGCTTGCCCAGCACGATCGCCAGGACCAAGCCCGCCACACCGGAGTTGATATGGACCGCAGTACCGCCGGCGAAGTCGA
>NZ_JBAPPI010000006.1:0-22948 GCF_049280035.1 Mycobacterium sp.
CCGTCAGGTAGCGCGCCGACACAGCCCGCGCCTCTGCCGACCCTTCCGCCGTCGCCGCCCGGCGATTACGCAAGGGGACCGGGGCAGGGGACCGCTATGCCCATGCAACCGCCTCCTCCAGCATGGCCCCCTCCCAGCCCGCAACCTGAACGGGCCGGCGCTCAAATGGCACCTGACGGTCTTGCAACAGTCAGGGGCATCGTCGGAAACTTCTCGATCGCGGCGTGGCTTCTAGTCGGGGGTTTCGTCATCACCCTCATCGCAACCTTCTTCCCGTATGCCACTGTCAGTGTCAACGCGCTGGGATCAATTGTTTTCTCGCAAGAGGTTTCAGCCAATGGCGCCTCGCGGTTTGTCGTGCTCTTGTTGGTCGGCGTGGCCGCAGGTTTGGCATTTCCCGCCTTGTCGGGATCCGAGGTGGCGGTCTGGCGCCTGGTCGGGCTTAGCGCGGTGGTCTGTGTGCTCGGTGTTCTGATGGTCGTTTGGTTTACCACTGTGTCTGCGGACAACAGGGAGGGCGAAGGTGTTGTGGACGTCTCGCCAGGGTTTGGATTGCTGTTGTACGGGACGGGGGTCATTGTCGTCGCCGGCGCCGTCATTCGGCTCTGGATCCTCCGATCACAAACGCAGAACCAAGCCTCCTAAGTCCGTGCCCAGCGTCCTACATGGCGGTGGTGCTCGGCAGCCTTGCTGAGGCACTCGACGCGGATGCGTGAGTTGAACGACTCGACGTAACCCTTGGATGAACCCGCCGGCTTGAACCCGGATGCGATCGTTCCGTTGCGCAATGGAAGCGGCATGTCGCCGTCTCCGGAATCGCATGCGGGTCAAAGCTTTCGACGACCGACTTACTGTGTCCACACCTTGCGGTCGCAATACGCCAGCCAGCTCACCTGACCGATCGACTCACCGGTGCCGGAATCCCGGTTGCCGGACGGAAATCATCCATACTGCGTCGCGATTGCGATGCGATAGCTAAGCTGTGGGCGATCAGAAGGAGACGTGGATGAAGGTCTTGCCCCGTACCGTAATTGCCACCGCTTCCGCCGTATTCGCCGTGGTGATCGCTATAGGCGGCTGCGGCTCACACAGTTCGAACTCGGTCGCCTCTTCTGGCGCCTCAGCATCTGTCACCAAGGGAGACGCTGCAACCGTACTCAAGTCGGCGGCGGATGCGCTTGGCAAGGTCACTGGCATGCATGTGAGCCTTGCGGTGCAGGGCAACGTGCCCAACCTCCTGGTGACCAAGCTCGAGGGCGACATCTCCACTGCGCCGAAGACGGTCGCTACGGGGACCGCGACCATCCTCGTCGGCCAATCCCCCCAGGACGCGAAATTCGTCTTTGTCGACGGCCATCTGTATTCCGATCTCGGAAACGCCGGTTCTTACACTGATTTCGGTAACGGCAAATCGATCTACAACGTGTCGGTTCTGCTCGATCCCAAGCAAGGGTTGGCGAACGTGGTGTCGAAGCTGCAGGGCGCTTCTGAGGCAGGCACCGAGCAGGTGAACGGCGTCGCAACCACCAAGATCACCGGGAACTCCTCCGCCGACGACATCGCGACACTGGCCGGCTACAAGGTGACCGACAAAGACGTCAAGACGGTGCCGACCACCGTGTGGATCGCTTCGGATGGTTCTTCTCATCTGGTCCAGCTCCAGATCCGTCCCACTGGCGACACTTCGATGACCCTGACGATGTCCGATTGGGGCAAGCAGGTCACGGCCACCAAGCCACCAACGACGTAGCCCTGGGTTTGGAAAGGAATCACCAATGACGATGAGCACCTATCGGCGGCGCTTCACCGTGGCCGTCGCGGCGATCACCACAGCCGTTGCGGCAACCGTTGCGCTGGGCCCCGTAGCAGGCGCGGACGGTCGATACGGCGCAATTGCCTACACCGTGACCGGCTTGTGGGGGCGTTCGCAGAACTACCCAACCGCGGGCGCGGCGCAGCAAACGGCGCTCAACTATTGCGGCTACTCCGACTGCCAGGTGTTGGTTACCTTCACGGCCTGTGGCGCCGTCGCCGCGAATGGCTTTGTCCGTTCGGGCGGGTTTGGCAACAATCTCGCTGCCGCGATGCAGGATGCCCGGAACAAGGTCGGCGGCGGCTGGATCGACAACTGGGCCTGCAACTAATGTCCCGCGCCGGGAATTCATTGAACAACTGCAGACAAGGTTCATGGGTACAGGGGTAGAGCGGTAGCCGAGTTGGTGCTGACCGACGCCCAGCAGTGGTGGACAAGTCAGCAAATGACGGTGTTCGCCCTGTCGGCGGAATGCAGCAAGCACGCAACCTGGATCAGCTATACAAGTGGTGGACTTGCCATACTTGGGTCCCTGGTTTGGTAAACGCAGCGGAGGCCTCGCGTGGACGACAGGACCGAAATAGTCACCAGCAATCCGTCACGGCTGGAGCTGCGCGCCGGCGGACGCACTTGGCAGGCCAGCGCCGGTCGTACTTGGACCATTGGCCGCGCCTATGAGGCCGACGTCCGCCTGGAGAATCCGAGGGTTTCCCGACAGCACGCGGTCCTGCAGGCAACGCCGGCGGGCTGGGTTCTGGTAAACCACAGCAGCAATGGAATCTTTGTGGACGGTCGGCGCGTAGACAGTGTCACCATAGTGAGCCGGCCCGTCACAGTGCTGCTGGGTTCGGTATCCTCGGGCGAGGCGCTCCAGATTCGCCCGATAGGCCCAGTGGGCCAACCGAATTCGCCAGGCGGGCTGCCGCCGCCAGAACCCTCGCATCCCCAGCCGTCCCCGCAACCGCCGTCCGCAGCTCCAACCCGGCCTCGACCGCCACGGGGCGGCACCACGATCGCCCGCGCGCCGACCGCGGTACACGCGATTGACCAGTTAGTCGTCACGATCGGACGCGCGCCAGAGAACGACGTGGTCCTGAATGACTTGTTGGTCTCACGTCGCCATGCCGTCTTGCATCGCTCGGATAACCGGTGGGAGCTCGTCGATAGCAACAGCGCCAACGGAACCTACGTCAACGGCAACCGGATCACCAGCGCCGTCATCGGTCCCGATGATGTGGTCGGTATCGGGCACCAGTTGCTGCACCTTGTCGGCGACAGGCTGGTCGAACACGTCGACACCGGCGACGTGTCCTACGAGGCGACGAACCTGCGGGTGGTCACCAACAAAGGCAAGGTGTTGTTGGCCGACGTCAGCTTCGCCCTACCGGAACGCTGCTTCTTGGCGGTCGTGGGGCCAAGTGGCGCAGGGAAATCCACGCTGCTGGGGGCGTTGACCGGGTTCCGGCCGGCCAGCAGCGGCGCGGTGCAATACGCCGGGCGCGATCTCTACGAAAACTACGCCGAGTTGCGGCACCGGATCGGCTTCGTGCCGCAAGACAACATCCTGCACACTCCGCTGACGGTGCGACGGGCACTGAATTACGCAGCGCGGCTGCGATTTCCGCAAGACGTTTCCGCCGAGGAGCGCGATCAGCGCATCGAGGAGGTCCTGGGCGAACTTGGGTTGACGGCGAACGCCGATCAACGGATTGACAGCCTGTCCGGGGGTCAGTGCAAACGCACCAGCGTCGCGCTGGAATTGCTGACCAAACCGTCGCTGCTGTTCCTGGACGAGCCAACGTCGGGCCTTGACCCGGGGTACGAGAAGTCCGTCATGCAGACTCTGCGCGGCCTTGCCAACGACGGCCGATCGGTGGTGGTGGTCACCCACAGCACCGCCCAGCTCAACCTGTGCGACCGTCTCCTCATCTTGGCGCCGGGTGGCCGGCTCGCCTATTTCGGTCCGCCGCAAGAGGCACTGACCTACTTCGGCTCCAGCGACTTCGCCGACCTGTTCAACCTCCTCGAGCACGACACGACGACCGACTGGACCGACCGTTTCGTCGCCTCGCCTCTGCACGAGGCCCTCACCGGCCCACGCCGGGTCCAGCAGCTATCGCCGCCCGCAACCCCGGCGAAGCCTCTCCGGCAGCAGAGCGCGCTTTCCCAGTTTGTCACCCTGAGCAGGCGATACCTGGCGGTGATCGCCGCCGACCGCCAATATTCGTTGACCTTGCTGCTTTTGCCGCTGCTGCTGAGCCTGTTCGCCCACGCGGTTCCGGGCAAGGCCGGGTTGTCGATAGCCAAGGCCATCGAGCTGAGGATTACGCAACCCTCGCAATTGCTGGTGCTACTGATCATCGGTGGCGCGCTGATGGGCTGCGCGGCCTCAATCCGCGAGATCGTCAAGGAACGGGCCATATATCAACGCGAACACGGGATCGGCCTGTCGCGCGCGGCCTACCTGTTCTCCAAGCTGCTGGTCCTGACAGTGATAACCAGCCTGCAAGGGCTGATCCTCGGGTTGCTCGGTGGCGTGCTGCTGCCTCCTGCGGACCAGTCGGTGGTAATCCCTTGGCCCCGGGTCGAAGTGGCGGTGGCGGTCGTCGCCGTCACCGTGGTCTCAATGATCATCGGCCTGCTGATATCCGCAACGATCGGCAACGCCGATCGTGGAATGCCGCTGCTGGTGCTCGTCGTCATGGCCGAACTTGTGCTCTCCGGCGGGATGTTCGGTGTGAAGGGCCGGGTGCCGCTGGAGTATCTGGCGTGGCTGTCGCCGTCCCGATGGGCGTACGCGATGGGCGCTTCCACCGTCGACCTCAACGACCTGCGTCGCACCTTCGCTGGGGATACGGACCCGATGTGGGACTACAACCTCAGCAACTGGGCGATTGCTGCGAGTGCGTGCGCCGTGCAGGCGCTAGTACTGGTGATCTTGCTCGCGATCCAGCTCAAACGTCTGGATCCACAACGCAAAGCGGGTAAGTAAATGCCTCAAAGCGCTCGGCTTTCCTTTCCATCAGTTATCGCCGGTCATCGGCAAGCTCGGGTCGCAGCCGGGCGGACCCCAGACCTCGATGGCGTTGCCGGTTTGCGGGTCGACTTGTGAGACGTGGACATTGCGCGAGTCACACGGGCCGTTGTGACCGTAGGGGTTGTTGGGATCGGCGTATGCCAGTGGGGCGTAGACGATAGCCGCCGCCAATGCGGCGACTCCCATCGAGGTTGAGGCCAGTTTCTTCATTGATCTCCTCCGATCACCGGCAAGCTCCTATCACAGCCGGGTGGCCCATACGGGTGGATGGCGTTGCCGGTTGCAGGGTCAACCGTTAAGACGTGCGGCGCTCGCGAGTCACACGGGACGCCAGGCCTGACGGCAGGGCTGGTCATCGGCGGGTCGTCCTTGTAGGTCTGGTACGCCGAATCTTTCGCGCCGCCGTACTCCCAATACATCAGGTGGCCGCTATCGGGGAGATGTGTGCAGGTCAGCGTTTGGCCATTACTGTCTGGCGCGGTGGCGTGCCAGTTCTGGCACTGTTCGCCTGGGGCGGGCTGTGCGTGAGCCGGTGCTGCAAAGGTCAGTCCCGCTCCGATGGTCACCGCCGCGATGAGTGTTTTCTTCACCCGATTTCTCCTCTTGTTGTGGTGCCCGCCGCCGCCAGGACGGCGGGCATCACGCAGCGGCCAGTATTTTTTCATTTTTCCTTTGTTGACCCCTGAGCTGGGACTGCCGCCTACCGCCAAAGTTTCAGGCGGACCTCTTGGAGTTTTCTTGGTGCGGACGGTAACGCCAACATGCGATCCCTCACGTTCGGGTCACCCGGTACGGCAGACATGGCACCGGCCAACCGCTGGCCGCGCCCGATGAAGGTGGCAGCTGTTGCCGCAGCGGCCAGTGTTTTTCCTCCGTGAACCCCCTGGGGTGGATTAACGGTACTCTCAAGTCGCCGTATGTATTTTGGAAAATCCCAGAATTTTTGGTCGATAGAGAACTGGACAAATCTGTTTTGCGTAGCTAATAGGCAAAGCAAATTAGTGCCGTTTGCTTAACTAGTAGAGAACCGAACTAATTTTCAAATTATCAGAGCCGGAATTTGGCGGGGTAAGACTACGGCGATTACATAACCAAAGTTCGGTCAGCGCACGGGGCAAGGCCAACGGCGTCATCAAAAACGTTCGATACGGCCCCAACCAGCCCGATCTGGCGTTGCTGTCGTCAAACCTGGTCCAACTGCCCGGTGACTCCGGCTGCCCCTAGTACACCAACGGTGACGCCTTGGTTGGGATCGCATCACGCGGAAACGAGCAAGAAAATGGCGGCGGCGCCGGCAGCCAGGCCCAACCGATCCAAGCAGTGTTCAACATGATCCGCGCAAACGCCGACGTGTGGGGTGACGACTTCAAGGTGTGGACACAGTGGGCCGCGGGCCATGGCTGCAGCACCCTCTTGCGCTCATCGACAGTTGGTAGGCGCAGTACCCAGGTGGCGAGGCCTTTCCAAGAATCCTCCAAGACCATTACAGAACAGTCCGACGTCACAGCCATCCTGATGAGAAAGGAAGCCCATCGTGAACGAGATTTCACCTCGCCAGCAGGTCATGGGGTGCCACAGCGACCGTCTAGTCGATCTTGCTAGTGCGGACCCGGCACTTTTGCGGCGATTCCATGGTGGGTTCCCGCGGTTTAAGCGAGACGCCACCTTAACTTTTACTGAGAAGATCTTGGGCATTGCTAATATTGCTCTCAGGTGGGAAGCTGAGCTATGACCGGTCGGATATCTCGCATGGGGAGTTGTCGGTCGCGCAGCCGCAAGGCTTGCGTGGTTGGTATAGGTAGTACTGCCGGGGCGTTTTTGGCGTTGGGAATGATCCCGTTGGCCACCGCGCCGCGCGCGCACGCCGATGTCGAGGACATCTTCCAGCCCGTCATCGACGCCATCGCCCAAGCCATCAACGTGGTGGACCCGGGTCTTGGGACTTCTTTTGACCCGGGCCTTGACGTTGGCAGCCTTGCGGAGCCCGCCGCGGCAGCTGCCGCAGTGGAGAACGCAACTATCCCGCTGACGATGCATGGCACCGACCCGCTGGTAGACATCTCGGTAGGCGGCGGAGCGGACATACCGGTGATCGTCGACACTGGATCCCAGGGTGTTATTTTGCCCTGGAACGACGTCGGACTACAGAACCTCTATAACCTCTTCTCCGACCACTTAACTTTTGGCACCGTCGGCTACGGCGGCGGCCCATCAACCCCCAACATCGAGGTTGTCTACGTCCAAGATCCAAACACGACCATCGATTTCGGGAACGGCATAGTCACCAATCCGACCACCGTTGACCTCGCACTCTTCGCATATCCGACTTCTAGTAGCAACTATTTTAATTTGCAGGATTGGTCCTTGCAGGCCTACGACGGTTCGAACGGTGCAGACGGCACGATGGGTATTGCGGTGCAGCCGTATACCCCGGGCCCCAGCAGTCCGATCACCGCGTTGCCAGGCGACCTCAGCGAAGGCGTACTCATCAACGAAAGCGCAGGTTACCTGGAGTTCGGTCCCAACCCGCTAACCGCCCTCGGCTCAGTTGACGGCGTCCCGGCAACCAACCTGGAGGTGTCGGTCGGCGGCGCGGGCCACATCGCGGCGCCCGTTAGCGCGGTTGTGGACTCCGGCGGTCAGGACGGGACCATCCCGGCAGACATACTCACCGGCAATCCTACGGTGGGCCAACCGTTAGCGCCGGGGACAGAAATTGCGGTCTACGAGAGCGACGGTCAATTGCTTTACACGTACACGACGAGCGCGGCGCACAGCCCAACAATCTCGTCGGACACCGTAATGAATACCGGGTGGGCACCCTTCCAGGCGTATCCGGTGTACATCAGCTACAGCCCCGCCGGTGACGGCACCGTCATATTCGATCAGTGACGCGCGGTGTCCCTGCCTGACCGGTAACTCGCCGGAGTCGTGTTCGCCGCGTCCGCTTGTGAGCGCAGCCGGTGAACGGCAGCGTGAGCTGGCTGGTCCGCGTACACCGGTGGCTTGTCGGACTTTTGCAACGTTGGGATTCGAGCGATTCAACCCCGCCGCGCGGACTCAAGCCTGCGTCATCGCGTAGTAGGCACCACGTCGCGCTATCAGCTCACTGTGGCTGCCCTGCTCGATGACCCGGCCGGCCCTCATCACCAGAATGTGGTCGGCGTTCCGGATCGTTGAAAGGCGATGGGCGATAATGAAACTCGTCCGCTCACGGCGAAGTTTATGGGTAGCGCGCGTAATCAGTGCCTCCGTTCGGCTATCCACCGAACTGGTTGCCTCGTCGAGGATCAACAGCTGCGGGCGGGCGATGAACGCGCGCGCGATTGTGATCAGCTGCTTCTCGCCGGCGCTGATGTTGCCGCCGTCGTCGCTCACCTGGGTGCGGTATCGGTCCGGCAGGGTGTGGACAAACCGGTCGACATGCGCCAACCACGCGGCGTGCACCACCTCTTCTTCGCTCGCTTCAGGGCGCCCGTAGGCGATGTTCTCTGCGATCGTTCCGCCGAAGAGCCAGGCATCTTGGAGCACCATGCCGATGCGGGATCGCAACCCGTGTCGGCTCATCGACGCGATATCGATGCCGTCGATGAGGATCTGGCCGGAGTCGATTTCGTAGAAGCGCATGAGCAGGTTCACCAGGGTGGTTTTGCCGGCACCGGTCGGCCCGACGATCGCGACAGTGCTGCCCGGTTCGACCACCAGTGACAGATCGTCGATCACCGGAGTGCCTGGCCGGTAGGCGAAGTTCACGTTTCGGAACTCAACTCGTCCGCGTGCAACCGAGGGTACGACGACCCGAGCTTTGGCCAAATCGCAACCCGCATCCTGGCCGTGAGTGCTCTGGCCATTGAGCGACGGCGACTCCTCAGGTTCGTCTAGCAGGTCGAACACCCGCTCGGCGCTGGCCACACCGGACTGCAGCACGTTGTACATGGCTGCCGTCTGCATTAGCGGCGAATTAAATTGCCGCACATACTGAATGAAGGCCTGAATAGCGCCGACAGTGATTTGACCGGTCGCCACCTGAAGGCCACCGACAACGGCCACCACTACATAGCTGAGGTTGCCGATGAACATCGTCGCGGGTGCCACCAGACCGGAGATGAACTGTGCACTGAAAGTGCTGCGGTAAAGATCGTCGCTGAGTTCGTGAAACCGCTGTCGTGCGCTGGGCCCGTGACCGAACGTCTTGACCACTGTGAAGCCGCTGTAGGTCTCTTCGATGTGGGCATTGAGCCGACCCGTTGTGGCCCATTGGGCGGCGAAAAGCCGTTGCGAGCGCCGGGCGATCGCACGAGTCGCCACCAACATTAGCGGCACCGTCAGCAGCGTGATCACTGCCAACAGCGGCGAGATCATCACCATCATCACCAAGACCATTGGCACTGTCAGCGCCGAGTTGAGTAACTGGGCGATCGTCATGGACAGGGAAGTGTGGACATTGTCGATGTCGTTAGTGACCCGGCTCAGCACCTCACCGCGTTGCCGGTCGTCGAAGTAGGCCAAGGGCAGCCGGTGCACCTTGTCCTCGACCTCGGCACGCAGTGCCGTCATGGTTCGCTGCACCGTAACGTTAGCCAGCCTCCGTTGCACCCAGATCAGCAGTGCTGCAAGCAAATACAGGGCCAGCGCCAGGGCCAGCATGCGGGCGACCGCGTCGAAGTCCACGCCGCGGCCTGGAACCACATTCATCGCAGAGAGCAGGTCGGCGAAGCTGTTGTCACCGCGTGCGCGGGCGGCGGCGATGGCCTGGTCTTTGGTGATGCCGTTGGGCAGTCGGCGTCCTACCACGCCGGTGAAGAGCAAGTCGGTGGCATGGCCGAGGATGCGCGGCACGCCCACACCCATCGCGGTGCCGCTTATCCCCAGGATGATCACCGCGGCGCCAAGCCCGCGTTGCGGTCTCAGCCGTTTGATCAGGCGGAGCAATGAACGGCTGAGGTCGCGAGATCTTTCTGCGGGGCTGTGGGCCACGCCGCGAATAGGTCGGTTCGTCGCTGCGGTCACTGTCGGCCCGTTGCGTCGACGCTCAACGACTGTGAATCGGCGAACTCGAAGTATGTCGGGCAATTGGCCAGCAGGTATTCGTGCGTCCCGGTATCGACTAGTTGGCCGTTATCGAGGACCACGATTTGGTCGGCCTGGGAAACCGTCGATATCCGTTGTGCGACCACGATTTTGGTTGCACTGTGCGATACCTCGCGCAGCGCTGCGCGTACTTTCGCGTCTGTGTGTGAGTCGAGCGCGGAAAACGCGTCGTCGAACAGGTAGATGCTCGGCCGGCGGATCACCGCCCGGGCGATCGCCAGGCGTTGCCGTTGTCCGCCGGAGAAGTTAATGCCGCCCTGCGCCACTGGCATCTGCAGTCCGTCGGTGTGGGCCCGTACGAACCCGTCGGCGTCGGCTACCCGCAGCGCTTCCCACATCTCGTCATCAGTGGCGTCGGACTTGCCGTAGCGCAAATTGTCGGCGACCGTCCCGGAAAAGAGGTAGCCGCGCTGAGGCACCAACCCGATTTGCGACCAGAGTCGTTCAGCTTGGTACTGGCGCACATCGATACCGTCGACAAAGACTGCGCCCTCGGTCGCATCGCAGAGCCGACATATCAACGACAACAGCGTCGACTTGCCCGAACCGGTGCCGCCGACGATAGCGGTGGTGGTACCTGGCAACGCAGTCAATGAGATGTGCTGCAGCACAGGCTGCTCCGCGTTGGGATAACGAAAGGTCACGTGGCGTAACTGGACGACGCCATCGACACCCGCCGAAGAAGGCACCGAGTGCTCGGGGTTAACCAACAGTGGTCTGGTGAAGAGCACTTCTGCGATTCGCTCGGCGCATACTGCGGCCCGGGGAAACACCGTCAGCGCCGTCGCCGCCAACAACACGGCCATCAGGATCTGCGTGAAGTAGGACAGGAACGCTATCAGTGAACCGACCTGCATGTGGCCGCCGTCGATACGCCGACCGCCGAACCAGATCACCGCGACATCGGAGCAGTTGATGATCAAGGTGGTTGCCGGCAACATCAATGCTTGCCAGTTGTCCGCGGTGAGCGCGGTGCGAGACAGCGCGAGATTGGCTTTGCTGAACCTGTCACGCTCGAAGGGTTCCCGCGCGAACGCGCGAACTACCCGGACGCCGGTCAGTTGGTCGCGCATGACGCGGTTGATGTTGTCAATCAGCCCTTGCATGCTGCGGAGGATGGGCAGCAGGCGCAAGACGATCGCGTAGTTGATTACGCCTAACAGCGGAACACTAACCAGCAGCAGCCAGGACAGGCCGACGTCCTGGTGGATGGCCATGAAAATTCCCACGACACACATGATCGGCGCGGTGATCAACACCGTAGACACCATCTGCACCAGCAACTGGATCTGCCGGACGTCGTTGGTAGTGCGGGTCAGCAGCGATGGTGCGCCGAACCGGCTGGTTTCGTGCGCGGAGAAGGTGATGACGTGTTGGAAAACCGCGCGGCTAAGGTCACGGCCGAATCCTGTCCCGGTCCGCGAGCCGAAGTAGAGCGCGCCGGTTGCGCATAACACTTGCAAGCCGGCAACCGCGAGCATCACCCCGCCAAGCCTGACGATGGTGGACGTATCGCCTTTGGCGACGCCGTCGTCGATGATCGCGGCGTTGACGGTGGGAAGGTACAGGGACGCAAGGGTGCTGATCAACTGCAGCACCATCACTGCCGCCACCAGCCGGCGGTAGGGCCTGACATACTGGCGCAGCAGGGCCAGGAGCATTCGGTAACTGTCGCATATGCAGTGGCCTTTTTATGAAACAGCGCGCGATGCCGCAATCCATCGATTTTGCCGGTAGGCTCATCGGCCATTCGATGAATTTCTGTTTCGCGGGAGGAGACGTTGTCTGATGAGAGTCGCCCGCATGCGCCGTTGGTAGAGGCTGTTTGCCGACATGGGATTACACGAAGGAAGAGTTCGGCTTTCGCGCCGGAAAGCGCCGCTAGCCCCTGATGCGTCGGTGGCGGCGTCAATTGCAACACAGTCGATGTCCGATGACGATTGGTCCGGAGGCCCAGAGGCGTACCCCCCTGGCGCGGCAGTGATTTCGCCACATGTCCGGGTAGCCGACGTGGACGGCCTCACTTTGGTGATGGATCTACCGACATCGGCATTTTATTTTCTTGATGACGATGCGTCGCGCATGTGGCGTGAGCTGCAAAATGCACAAGGTTCCGTGGTCTCGGCGAGAGAAGCTTTGGGCCGCGGGGATGAGTCGTCACGGCGCTTGGCGGGCATGCTGGACGATTTCGTTGCCAGTTGTGAGGAGCGCGGGTTCCTGGATTCGGACCATCTCGCACCTGCGCGTGATGTTGGGCCAACGCCTCGGCCGCGGAGATCACCTCGTAGGTCATTACTCGCCGCACGGGCATGGCTGTGGATGCTGCGGATGGGGTTCGCGTTGCGTAGGGAGGGGTTCGGGGCCGTCTACCAGAGGCTAGGACACAGTGCCAGCCGGGGGACCGCCAACGTTACGTCCGTCGACGTGGAAATAGCGCGCGCGGCGTTTGTGTGGGCAGAGAACTTCTACGTCCGACGCCGCGCTCCGAATGACTGTCTGCCTAGGTCACTTTCACTGTATGCGTATATGCGTGGCCTTGGCCTGCCCGTTGTCCATCGCATCGGCGCTCGACGGTTTCCGGCGTTTCGATGTCACGCGTGGGTCGAATATGACGGCGCGCCGATTTTGGATGAGCGTGCCGATCTCGGCCACTACACCCTGATCGCGTCGATGTAGCCGTGACCGCCGTCAGCGACCGGCACCGATTGCAGCCGGCGAATCAAGGGTTCGCCGGATGGGTCGACATGTCCTCGCCGACGCCACGACTGTCCGCCGAGGTCGACTCCGGCGTTGTGGGTTGCCGGGTGTGGTGGCGCGGTTTTTTGGCGAACCGCAGCACACTGCTTACCGAGTTGGGGCTTGGCGCTGAGCCATCGTGCCCGGACGAACGATTGGTCGCTGCGGCGTATCGGCGCTGGGGTGCGGCCGTGCAGGCGCATCTGCTCGGCGAGTATGCCCTGGTCGTTTGGGACGAGGCAACGCATTCGCTGGTGCTCACCCACGACGCGTTAGGCGTGGTACCGCTGTATTACTCAATGCGGGGGCGAACGATCTATTTCGGCTCGCATCTGTCACTGCTGGCAAAGCTCATACCTGGCCCGGATCTCGACGAAAGCTATATTGCCGAGTTCTTGTTGCGTGGCCAGTGCCTGGGTGATCGCACCATCTATCGCGACGTCAGGCGGCTCGGCGTAGGCCGCACACTGCGCTACCGGGCACCCGGCGGTAGCGAACTCCAAACGTGGTGGCTGGGCGACGTCCCTGAGCTTCGCTACCGCGATCCTCGCGATTACGACGAACATTTCCGTCAGCTTCTGCAGTCAGCGATAAGCACGGCGGTCGACGGGCGGACCTGGTCGGAACTGTCCGGGGGGCTGGACTCATCGAGCATTGCCTGCACGGCGCACCACCTCGGCGTCGAGGATTTCGCGACCATTTCGGTCATTTACCCGGCCTCCACGACGTCGGACGAATCTTCCTGGATTCAGGTCGTCCAGGCGGCGAAACGGCTTCCCCGGCATCTGATTGACGGCGACAAACATAAACCGCTTTCGATACTCCCCAACCGGAGTATCGAGGAGCCAAGCCGACTCCACATCACCTGGCCGGTGTTTTCCGAATATGAAACGCTTTGCGGCGCAAACGGAGTCGATGTGGTGCTTTCTGGCTTTGGCGGCGACCAAGTGCTATTCGGGGAAACCGATTACCCGATTCATGTCGCCGATCACGTCCGACGTCTGAAGCTTATCTCCGCGGTTCGCCAAGTCGCGCAATGGTCACCGACGGCCAGCGGACGTTCCCTGACTCATCGTGTGCTCACCACCGCTGCGATACCGGCGTTAAGTTATCTTCGCGGGCACGCGATCCGCTATCAGTACGAGGGCGCCGTTCCGCAGCGTTGCTCATGGGTCTGCCCCAGCCTGTTAGAGCAAACCGGAGTTGGCGACGACGCGGTCGGCGCGCCGACTCCGCGCATGCCGACCGTACGCGGTCAGGCTTATTACGAGCAGATTTGGCGGATGGCGTCTGGTGCTGGCCAACATTGGGGCCAAAACACCACTGCCTACCGGTGGCGATATCCGCTGCTGTATCGGCCTTTGGTGGAATTCATGTACTCGTTGCCCTGGCAGCAGCAGGTCATTTCGGGGCAAGACCGGCTGCTACAACGGCGGGCGCTGACCGGGATCCTGCCCGAACAAATTCGCACTCGGCGTACCAAAAGCGGCCCCGCGCAAGCGATCTATGAAGGGCTCGCGGCAAACCGCGAGGTGTATCACTTGTTGACCGATCGACCATTGGCCGCGCAACGCGGCTACGTTGACCAGGCATCCTGGCGCATCGCGGTGGAGGCTGCGCAGTTCGGGGTCGTACGGTCTGCGGCGGCGTTTGAGGCAGCCGTGAGCCTGGAAATCTGGCTTCGCCAGCAGGATGGCCAGCTCTGACAACGCGGTCGTGTATGCCGTGAGCTCTAGCTCGTGGCGGCCTCGCCACGGCCACGCCTGGAAACCCCGAAATCGAAATTCATGTGCGGTGGCTGTTGCTGCAAACTGCAGAACGCCCACGGGATATCGAAATCCCCGGTAAATTCGTTAGCAGACGATAAATTTCCGCTTCCCGGAGAGGGCTGTGAGATGAAGATCACCCGCAAAATTCGGTTGGGCGCTGCTGTGTCAGAACCTGTCGATAATGACACCGTCTCGGCGCCGTCCATTGTCAGGCTTGGCACAATCGCGGAGCTGGTCGAAGGAGGCGGCAACGTTCACGCTGACGGCCATGAAATGTCCCTATTCGGCTGGCAACGCTGAAAGTCCTCGTCCTCAGCTAAATGCAGCGGCGAGAGTTTAACGGCACTTCGCGGCCGGTGTCGGTTTCATGGGCGCGCCACAACTCGCCCATCCGGTCGCGGCCCGGCTACGCAATCTGAGGTGCCGTCATGGTCGCCGTGCCACAGTTACCCTTCGAGCAAGCGCATCCACTGGAGTTCGCGCCCAGGCTGCGCGAGCTGCAGGCCAAGGGCGTGGTCCACCGTGTTCGTACCCCGGCAGGCGATCCGGCGTGGCTGGTTACCGGTCACGCCGAGGTGTTGCGACTATACGACGACGACCGGCTCGGCGTGGCTCCCCCTGAGCCGGACACCGCGGCCCACATGTACCCGTCGGACCGACCGATGCGGAACTTCGCCACCGAGCATGCAGACCACGCACGCAAGCGGGCCCTATTGCAGCCGCACTTCACGCCGAAGCGCTTGCAGGCGCTGCGCCCGAGAGTTGACGCCCTGACCACCCAGCTGCTTGACGACCTGGCTGCGAAGGGGTCACCGGCGGATCTTCGCGCCGCGGTGGCGGTGCCGCTGCCGGTGTTGGTTATTTGCGAGGTGCTCGGCGTGCCACAGGAGGACAGCGAGCGGTTTTGCGCATGGCTCATCGGCGTTTCCGACGCTCACGATGGGGCCCGCGTCCAGCAAGGCCTGGGCGAGCTGTTCGCCTACAGCCAGCAGCTGGTCGCGGACAAGCGGCGAGACCCCGGTGACGATGTGATCTCCCGGTTGTGTGGGATTGAGGGGGTTTCCGACGACGAGGCCGCCCGCCTGGTGACGGGACTGCTGTGGGCCGGACACGGATCCCCGGTGCCACATATCGGGCTCGGCGTGTTGCTGTTGTTGGCCAATCCGGAACAGTGGCGCATGCTGGCGCGCGACCAATCGTTGGCCTCGAATGCGGTCGAGGAGACCCTCCGAGCAGCGCGCAGTAGTGCCGTCACGTTCCCCCGCTATGCGCGGACCGACTTCGAACTCGACGGGGTCACCATAAAAGCCGGGGATCTCGTATTGATGAGTATCGGTGCGGCCAACCACGATCCATCGGTATTTGCCGACCCCGATCTGGTCGATATCAGCCGGCGAGCCCTGAGCCATCTCACCTTCGGATATGGCGGCCGGTACTGCATCGCCGCGCCGTTGGCCCGGATCGAGCTGAATGCGGTGCTCTCTCAACTAGCGTCTCGGTTCCCGGCGATGCAGCTGGCCGTCGGCGTGGAGGCGCTGACGCTGCGCACCGACGGGTTGTTCGGCGGACTCGTCGAACTCCCGGTGCGGTGGTGATCGCCATCGCGGCGGACATCGCACATCTCCGCCTTGCATCTCGGTGTCGGCGCCGGCGCATCGGCGAAAGGCGATATCGGCCAGATACTCCTTGTCTTCATGGGCAAGCTCGAGCGGGTCTCGGTGGGTTTGCAATGAATTCTCGCCTGGGGATGTATTCCACCATTCCACCGGTCGACAACAAATTTGCCACTACGCTACGAGCACAGCGAAATACTCGACTGCGTGCAAAAAGAAAGTCACCAAATCCCCAACGGAGGTCAGCAATGATTAAAGGGCACACTCGTGCATGTAACTTCCTCACGCAATGGTCCCTGCCTGTCGCAACTGCGATCGTGCTCGCTGCGGGAGCCGGCGTCACAGCGTCCGCACCGCCAGCTGACGCACAGCCACCAGGGACCGTCTGCGGTCACGTCCAAGCTCGCTATGGGGGCGCTCTACCGGTCATTGTGCTCAATGGTGATGTCGACTGTACGACGGCGGTTCAAGTGGCGTCGGACTATGTGAACGGAACACGCCCCGCCGACTCCGGCACCCTCCAGTTCCAGAACGTCGACGGTTGGTCGTGTGAGATACCTTTGCTTCCGGGGCGCTCTCACGCCGACTCCTACATGGAGTGTGACCAGTCAGGCAACGGGTTTAAGATCGGAAACTGAGACCGCCCAATACTTTTGATGTAGCCATATTTCTTCTGCGCGTTTGGGCTGGGATTTCGCGTTAAATAGGTTGCGGCTCAATAAGTATCGTGCGCGACCGTGACGGCAAATAGCAGCCCGTGACCGTTTGCCTCGCTGCTAGTCATCAACACGGCTACTCAGCTTTGCAGGCCGGTACTGGTCAGTTTGGTGGCAGCCGCGTCATGGGCGAGGCCGAAGTCGATCAGGTAGACAAAGTCGCGCCCGGTCAGCAGCGCGTTGGAGGGTTTGATGTCGCGGTGCACCGAGGATGCCCGGCCGGGCTCCTAAGTTGACGGTCAGGAATCACAAGTGAAGGAAACGACTGAAATCCACTGGGCCGCATCGAGATTCTTCGGGCGGGGAGTGCGCCGGCAAGCGTGGAACTTGCGACGGCTTATTTGGTGATCCAGGTGTACCTGTTCGAGCAGCAATATTCACACTTAGGGCCGTAGAGCTCGCGCCGGAGCGATACGCTCGGCCGATGGCCGAGGGCGCGCCACGTGCAAGTCGGTGGGCAGTAATTCGTCATGCTTTATCCAACGCGAATATCGCCAAGGCAGAAGCATCGGTCGCTATCGGCACAGCCGCACACGTGGCCTGGAGTGCGACGATGTTGGTCATAACCTTCAAGCGGCTCGGCCCGATCGGCCCAGGTTTGTACATCCTCGTTACGCAGCTCGCCCTAGCGATGGGCGCTCCGGTTTATGCCACGTTGGCGGGCCGGTTCAGGCGCGAGCGGGTCCTGGCTGGCGCCATGATCGCGAACGGAGTTGGAGTAGCGGTTGCGATTCCGGTGTTGGAACTTCATGCAACGAGCGCGCTGCTGTTTTTTCCGATTGCAGTAGAGGGGTTCACGCGCTCCGCCCCGAGTGCACTCCACGACGCGCTGCTCCCGTGGTTGGCCAATTCACCGGCCCAGCTGGTCGCAGCGAATGCACTTTTCGCTATTCTCGAGACCATCGCGGTATTAGTCGGTGCCGGGGTCGCCGCCGTGGGTTTGTGGCTCTCCGGGCCGTCCGCTGTCGTGACGAGCGTCGCGATACTTGTCGCACTCGGAGCTGGGCCCCTGTTCGCCATTCGAGGAATAGATACTCGGGTAGCAGCCCACGACGGTTCACGAATCCTCAACGAACTCGCCGGCGGTATCGGTGTGCTTCGGAGGTTGCCGAACGCCCGGGCGGTGGTCATCATCATGGCTGTGGCCGCTTCGCTTGGCGGTTTCGAGCAAAGCAACGCGACCAGCATCGCGACTGAGATCGTGCACATCGGCGCCAACGGAACCCCAGTGCTGGTTGGAGCTGTGGCTGTTGGCGGAATCATCGGAGGCATCGCAAGCCTCTCGCTCGATGGTCGACGTTCGATGTCGGTTCCGCTGGCCATCGGCCTTCTTGGTTGCGCGCTAGCGTTGTGCGCGCTGACAGTGACTTCGGTCAAGGCCGCCGCCCTCGCGCTGGTGAGCGTCGCCGGCATCGGTGTTGCCTACCAAGCGGTGTGTGGCCGCACGCTGCTGCAAAGGAGTGCCTCGGGGCGATCACTGGACCTGCTCGTTGGCATCAACGCGTTGATCTTTGTCTCGATTTTCGGTGTATCGGCTCTTTGCGCGGCGGCGCTCAACGCTGCAATCGGAGTGCGCGGGTCGCTGCGGGTGGCCGCCGGCTTGGCGGTGGTTGGCGCGCTCTACGCCCTGTGGCGACTGACGCGGATTGAACGGCTGTCTCCTATTGATCGCGAAGAACTCGACGCTGTCAGAAACGTGCAGGCCTTCGGACCACTGTCTGTTGCGGCTGCGAATCAGCTTGCCTCTGCTCTGGTCTCTTCGCAGGCCGCGGGAGGAGATGTCATTTTCCGACAAGGTGATTCCGCGGAGGACATGTTTCTCATTCGCTCAGGTGTCTTCGAGGCTGCCGTTGACGGCAAACTGATACGAACGATGCACCCGGGTGGCCACTTTGGTGAAATCGCCCTGCTGTTCGAGGTGCGGCGTACCGCCACGGTGCGATGCCTGGAGGCGGGCACGCTCTGGCGCCTGAACCGAGAAGATTTCTTGAGGGCCATGACGGGAAACACGACCACCAAGGAGGCGATGAAGGCGATCGCCAACCAGAGGCTCGCTTACGCCGGCGAGGTCGACTACTCAAAACGCGACGAATCCTAGCCGCTCCACGGCCTACGAGCGCCTAGCTGCTGCAATCGCGAGGCACTGTCACGCTATTTGAAAAATGTTGTGGTGCAGTTGGTTTTGGGGCTGTGGCGATGGAACAGTGTTTAGTCGTTCACATGTCAGGCGGCAGTGTCGAGCGCGGTGACCTGACGCCAGACCGCGAGGCGGTCGGCCATCTCGGTTCGTCATTGGCTCGCGCTGAGCAGATGCCGTCGCGGCCGAAAGTGTGCGGAGATGCAGCTGAAGGCGGACAGGAATCGTTGGGGATGCCGCAACGATTTGAAGCGTTTCATCGCCCGTTCACGTTGTTCAGATACCGCGACCGTCGATGCTCCACCGACGATATGAGCTCACGGTGGGCGACGTGGTAGCTGCCCAGCTTGTCGGTCACCAGCACGTGCGGCTGCGCCGTGCCGACGGCGCCGGCGAACCACCCGGCGGACCGACGCCAGCGCCACGCGCAGCAGCTGCGGCCAGTCCGGATCGCCACCGCGAGTCATTTTCGAGATGTGTCCATCGCGAATGCGGTCGCGGCTTTCACCCCGGGGGATACGGTGATCTCGCGCGCCGACACTACCGGGCCAACGCGGCTGAGGCGGTGAGACAGGAGGCAGGTATGCGCGGCGATCTGACCCCGGCGCTGATCGATACCGATGTCTGGACCGACGACATGCTCGCCGGCGCCGGCATTCCGGTCGTCGACGTGGCGTTCGTCAGCGTCGGCGGCGGCATCGGCAGCTTCGTTACGTTCGACACGCTGCGCATCTACGGTGTGCCGGCCGCGGAGATCGCGGTACTGGGGCCGCAGGCCATCCCGTGGGCGAGCTACGAGTACCTCACCCGGGCGTCACAGATACCCCGCGGCGAGCGGATACGGTCGGATTCGTCATCCACACCAGACAACATCTGGGGGTTCCCGTCGTATGCGGTGCGGGAGGCGTTCTCGGCGAAATCGGTATCCGGGTTCGTCAAACCGCTGTGGAATGTGTTGGTAGAACCCATCTTGGCTAACTACTACACGCCGCGTGCCGGTCAGGTCTTCGAATCGCTGGAACGCGAATACCACCGCATCGGTTACACCGACTCGGTGCGCATCGGCGACGTGCGGATGATCCGGCGGCGAAGCGGCGGCGGCTATTTCACCATCCTCACCCCGTCGGCCGAGTCGGCTCCCACCAAGCGTGTGGCGTTCCGCAGTACCCATGTGCACGTCGCGGTCGGCTACCCGGGTTTGAACATGGTGCCCGAATTGCAGGAATTCCGGGAGCGCTACCGCGATCCGTCGAAGGTCGTCAACGCCTACGAGCCCCACGAGCACGTCTACCAGTCCCTGCAACGCCGCCCGGGCACGGTGATGATCCGCGGCAGCGGGATCGTGGCCTCGCGGGTCTTGCAGCGGCTCATCGACGACCGCGACCGCTACGGGCTGCAAACCACGATCCTGCACCTGTTCCGCACCTACGTGGCCGGCGCGCATGGGCCCAGCATCTTCAAGCGCCGAAAAGGCAAGCACGGCTGGGCATATCAAGGATTCAACTATCCGAAATCGGTGTGGGGTGGGCAGCTCAAATCGCAGATGCGACGCCTGGAGGGTGAGGCGCGCAGGCGTGCATACAAGGAAATGGGCGGCACCAACACCCCGGTGCGCAAAAGCTGGCAGGAACAGCTGCGCCGGGGCCGCACCCAGGGCTGGTATCAGGTGATGGCCGGCACCGCCCGTGACCTGCGGCCAGCGGGCAACGCGTTGGACCTGACCGCCACGATCGTCCCCGATCCCACCCAGCCGCTGCCGTCCCCGCCGCCCACCCAGCCGTTCGACGTCACCGTGAACTACGTCATCGACTGCACCGGTATGGAGGCCGACATCCGCGAGCACCGGCTGCTCGCCGACCTGCTCGACCACACCGGCGCCGGGCGCAACCCGCTCGGCCGGCTCGACGTGGACCGCACGTTCGAGCTGATCGGCACCCGCAGCGGCATCGGCCGGATTTACGCGTCGGGAACCGCCACGCTCGGCGGCTATTTCCCCGGGGTCGACACCTTCCTCGGCCTGCAGATCGCCGCCCAGGAAATCGCCGATGACCTTGCCGCTCGCGGGTTTTGCCCCCGGATGGGACCGCTGCGCTCCACTCACCAGTGGTGGCTGTGGGCCCGCAACGAGAGGATCTGAGGTCTCGATGCTTCCGACGCTGAACGGCCGCATCCAGACCCGCGTCCTGGCGCTGGGCGTGATCGGATTGGTCGTCCTGTTGCTGATCACGCCGCTCTTGCCGACCGGTCACCTGTCGACGGCCCAAAGCTATCGGGTGACGACAAGCGTTCTGCTCGCGATCATCATCGTGGGCGTCATCTGGGAGCTGCTGTATCACTTCCTGCAACAGTTCCGCTGGGAAAAGGACTGGCCGACCCTGTTCGGGCTGCTCACCGCCATCAACGAGGGCATCGTGATCTGGTTGCTGCTCCGCTACACCACGAGCGTGGTGCCCGAGCAGCTGCGACCGCCATTGTCGGCCTTTTTGATCCAGTTCATCAGCACCTGGTTGGTATTCTGGCTGATCGTCAATGGTCCGATCCGGGTGCTGTTTCACCGCCGGCGCTTCTGGGGCGGGCGGTTTCTATGACCGGCCGCCAGATCGAAGTGGTCCCCGGCAATCACCTCGTCGCGGTCACTAACCGTGCGATCGTCGTGGTCGCGCACCGTGGGCCGTCCCCCCTCACCCCGGATTCGGGCGCGGTGAAAACCTGGCTGGCGCTGCAAAAGCTCATCGTGGACGCGTCCGCCAAGGCCAACGACCAGTTCGGTCCGGCGCTGACCGCGCTAGCGGCCCAATGGGCCGGCGGCCACGGCGACGACGCGGAATTCGGAGTGCTCGCACCAGCCGAGGGCGGGTACGCGGTCTTCCTGCGTGGCCGCGTGGCCGCCATCATCGACCGCGATAACGGGCCGGAAACCATTCGCGGCAGCCACGACCCCGGGACCAAGCTCGACATCGTGTGCCCGGTTTCAGGCCGGGCGGGCCTTTATGCCCTCGACGACGACAACGCTGCGGTGCGCCTGCCCGCCCAGCGCGGGATCGGCTCACTGACCGACGGCGTCGCCCACGGCGGTGGCGCGGTGGTATGGCCGGAACCATCTCCGCCACGCACCACCCCGGCCGCCGAATCACGCGCCAAATCCGTTGCCCCCCAACCCAAACCCCCACCCGCCGCACCGGCACGAGAGCCGGCGCATGTCGAACAGGCCGACGCTCCTCGCCCCGCGCAGCCCGTTGACCTCAAACCACCCAAGATATTTGACACCTTCACGCCCGACGACAAGCCGCCACCGCGGCGCGCTCCGCTGCCGGTCAGACCGACCGGCCCGCCACAGCCCGCACCCGTCACCGGCCCGCCCCGCGCCGCGGCGCTCAAACACCCGGTGCGTGGTATTACATGCGCCCGTGGACACTTCAACGATCCGCGCGTTGCTTTTTGCCGGCTGTGCGGGCTGCGCATGAACCAGACGAAGGTGTATTCCAAAGGCGAGCGCCCCCCGCTGGGGTTTTTGGTTCTCGACGACGGAATGACGTTCATCCTCAGCGACGACCTGGTCTTCGGACGCCAGCCGGAAGAGTCGCCGGTGGTTCGACGAGGAGCCACACCGATCCGGTTGGCCGATCCGGACGGCAAACTGTCCCGGGCGCACGCCGAGTTCCGGCTCGTCGACTGGGACGTCGCGGTGGTCGACCTCGGCTCGACCAACGGCACCTATGTGCAGCCGCCGGGACAGCACGGATGGCACCGGCTCACGCCCCAGCAGCTCTACGTGCTCGCCGCGGGCTGCGATGTGATGCTCGGCGAGCGCATGATGACGTTCGACTCGCCGCACGCTCGCATCTGACGGGCTGAACCGTCCTGACATCCCGCGACGCCGCGGCGCCTAGACGACACCGGCGACCGCATCGCGAAGATTGCCTTGCGAGCCGCCTACCCGGTCAAGCACCCGCGCCGCCGCGCCAATGCCGCCATCGGCCAGGGCTGGTAGTTCACCCCACGACACCACCCGCGCCGGTGTCGGCCTGGATCGCAG
>NZ_JBAPPI010000007.1:0-12524 GCF_049280035.1 Mycobacterium sp.
GCGGTGGTCGGATCGGCGAGACGACTTCCGCACCGAGATCCTGGGCCTGGTCAAGGCTCAGGCCGTCAAGAACGCGGTCATCGTGCCGGTCGGCGCCAAGGGCGGGTTCGTCGTCAAACAGCCGCCACTGCCCAGCGGCGACCCCGGTGCTGACCGCGAGGCCACCCGAGACGAAGGCATCGCCTGCTACAAGCTGTTCATCTCTGGATTGCTCGACGTCACAGACAACGTCGACCACACCACCGGCAAGGTCAGCACGCCCGCGGAGGTGGTGCGGCGCGACGACGACGACGCCTATCTGGTGGTGGCCGCGGACAAAGGCACCGCGACATTTTCCGACATCGCCAACGATGTCGCAAAGTCCTATGGGTTCTGGCTGGGCGACGCCTTCGCGTCCGGCGGATCGGTGGGCTATGACCACAAAGCGATGGGGATCACCGCCAAGGGCGCCTGGGAAGCGGTCAAACGGCATTTCCGGGAAATGGGGGTCGACACCCAGACCGAGGACTTCACCGTGATCGGTGTCGGTGACATGAGCGGTGACGTATTCGGCAATGGCATGTTGCTGTCCAAGCACATTCGCCTGCTGGCCGCCTTCGACCACCGCCACATCTTCCTCGACCCCGATCCCGATCCGGCCACCTCCTGGGAAGAACGTCGGCGGATGTTCGAGCTGCCCAGCTCCAGCTGGGACGACTACGACAAGTCTTTGATCAGCGCGGGTGGCGGGGTGTTCAGCCGCGAACACAAAACGATCCCGATCAGCGACCAGGTTCGCGCAGCGCTGGGAATCCAGGACGATGTCACCGAGATGGCGCCCCCCAATCTGATCCGGGCGATCCTGCGAGCGCCGGTCGATCTGCTGTTCAACGGCGGTATCGGAACCTATATCAAGGCCGAAGCTGAATCCGACGCCGACGTCGGTGACCGTGCCAACGACCCGGTGCGGGTCAACGCGAATCAGGTGCGCGCCAAGGTCGTTGGCGAGGGCGGCAATCTCGGCGTCACCGCGCGTGGCCGGGTCGAGTTCGACTTGTCCGGCGGCCGGATCAACACCGATGCCATAGACAATTCGGCCGGCGTGGACTGTTCTGACCACGAGGTCAACATCAAGATCCTGGTCGACGCCCTGATCACCGCGGGCAAGATCGACCCCGGTGAACGTACCCAACTACTCGAGTCGATGACCGACGAGGTCTCGGAGTTGGTGCTCGCCGATAACGCCGACCAGAACGACCTGATGGGCACCAGCCGCGCCAACGCTCCCAGCCTGCTGCCGGTGCACGCCGACCAGATCAGATACTTGGTGACCGAGCGCGGGCTGAATCGCGAACTGGAGGCGCTGCCGTCGGACAAGGAGATCGTGCGCCGACTCGAGGCCGGCCTGGGGCTCACATCGCCGGAACTCGCGACGTTGATGGCGCATGTCAAGCTGACGCTCAAAGACGAGCTGTTGGGCAGCGATCTGCCGGACCAAGAAGTGTTCGCCAGCAGGCTGCCGCGATACTTCCCATCGCCGCTGCGCGACCGGTTCGGCTCGGCGATCCGCTCCCACCAGCTGCGGCGGGAGATCGTGACCACGATGCTGGTCAACGATCTGGTGGACACCGCCGGCATCAGCTACGACTACCGGATCGCCGAGGACGTCGGTGTCAGCCCGGTGGATGCGGTACGTACCTATGCGGCAACAGACGCCATCTTCGGGATTGAGCAACTGTGGCACAGTATCCGCGCGGCCGACGTGCCGGTCACGGTGTCCGATCGGATGACGTTGGATACCCGACGGCTGATCGACCGTGCCGGGCGCTGGTTACTCAACTACCGGCCGCAGCCCTTGGCGGTCGGCGCCGAAATCAACCGATTCGCCAAGAAGGTGGAAACGCTGACACCGCGCATGTCGGACTGGCTGCGCGGTGACGACAAAGCGATCGTGGAAAAGGAAGCCGGTGAATTCGTCGCACAAGGCGCATCCGCGGACCTTGGCTACATGGTGGCCGCCGGTTTGTACCGGTACAGCTTGCTCGACATCATCGATATCGCCGACATCGACGAACGCGATCCCGCCGAGGTCGCCGAAACCTATTTCGCGCTGATGGACCACCTCGGCACCGACGGTCTGTTGACCGCGGTGTCCGCCCTGCCGCGCCGCGATCGCTGGCACTCGTTGGCGCGCTTGGCGATTCGTGACGACATCTACTCGTCACTGCGGACGTTGTGCTTCGACGTGCTCGCCGTTGGTGAACCCGACGAAAGCGGCGAAGAGAAGATTCGCGAATGGGAGCACACGAGCGCCTCACGGGTGGAGCGCGCGCGGCGGACGCTGACCGAGATCTACGAGAGCGGCCAGAAGGATTTGGCCACCCTGTCGGTGGCGGCACGGCAGATTCGCCGCATGACGCGCACCAGCGGGCGAGGATCGTCGGGGTGACCGCCGGCGACGATGCAGAGCGTAGCGATGGGGAGGAGCGGCGCATAGTCACCGTGGGATTCGTGGCAGCTGTCCCGGTCCGCTGGTCGGACATCGACATGTACCAGCACGTCAACCACGCGACCATGGTCACGATCCTCGAAGAGGCCCGCGTGCCGTTCCTTTCGCACGCGTTCGGTGCCGACATCACCAGCATCGGTCTGCTGATCGCCGATGTGCGCGTCACCTACAAAGGTCAGCTGCGGCTGGCTGATTCGCCGCTGCAGGTCAGCATGTGGGTGAAACGCCTGCGAGCGGTCGATTTCACGCTCGGCTACGAAGTGCGTTCGGTCAACGCCGACCCGGACTCGAAGGCCGCCGTGATCGCCGAGTCGCAACTGGCCGCTTTCCATATCGACGAGCAGCGGCTGGTGCGCTTGTCGCCACACCATCGGGAGTACCTGCAGCGGTGGCTGCGGTAGCCGAGCGGGGACTGTGGCTGGGTCCAGAATCCATGGCCGCCCACCGCGCGGACTTGTCCGCGTTCGTCGAACGGGCAGCGCGACTCGATCCCGCCGCGGTCATCCGGTTGCGCACTCGTCCAGGCGGGGCATTGACCGCTTGGGCGGTCACCGGCTTCGACGTGCTGGCCAGCCGGGTGGTGGCCGGCAGCCTGCGGCCCGACGACTTATCCATCGGCGCAGATGAATTGGCACGTGGACTGGCCGCGATAGACAGCTCCGGGTACGTCAATCCCGGCTTCCCGATGGATTCCGCGTGGCGGGGTGCGTTGCCGCCGGACTCAGGTTTCACCCACCTTGACGACGTACCGGCACGCCAAATGCTGGATTTGGCGCAGCGCGGCGCCCAGCTGGCCAAAGAGCACGGCGGTCCGCAGGGTCCACCGGTATCGCTGCTCGACCAGGAGGTGATCCGGGTCAGCTCGGGTGATGTCAGCGTTGGCGTCCCGATGCGGTGCGTGTTCGCTTTGACCGCAATGGGTTTCCTGCCGCAGTCATCCGAGGCTGTCGACGCCGATGAGATCGTCCGGGTCCGTACGCTGCCGGCCTGGTTGCGCATCGACGCGCGGTTCGGTTCGGTGTACCGACGTCGCGGAGACCCGGCGCTGGTACTGCGCTGATCCGCACGCTTGTTCGCTATGCGGAGTACCGCAACCACAAAGGCAGAACCGAATGAAGGTGATCGATGAATTTTTTCAAGCCCACTCGGTATTCGAGGTAGCCATACAGGTCGGTTGTATACGCTGGAAACGCGATGCCGCACCCGAACAGGCCTGGAGCGAGGATGCCGTTAGTGGGGTCGTAATCTAGCTGGCCATACTGTCTGGTTGCCGGCAGCTTTCTTCGCTCGAAGCCGACCGCATAAACGACGCGGTCGCATGCTGCAAGCTTCTCGGCAAAATCCGGGCCGTCCACCCAGCACCTCTCCAGCCGGTCTGGATAGGTGCCGTCGATATTCTCTCGAGCCCACTCAGCCGCTTGACCTTTCAGGCCAACATCGTCGAACAGAATCCCATCATCGAGGTAGATGGCATATGTGAGCGGACTGCGATAGAAGTTGATAATTCTTTCGACGGGCTGACGCAAGAGATTCGGTAACGCGCTCATCGTCGAATGTGAAGACCCGAACACCGCGACCGTGGCATTTTCCAGCGGCTGTTTTGCCAGCTTCTCCGGGTCGAGCACGACTTCTAGCGGAATCTCCTCCAGATGAGGGTAGGACAGCTTTTTCGGAACTGCCCCGACGGCGAGGATCACATTTTTGGAGCCAAGTTCCCGCTGGTGGGTTTCAATTCTCCATTGCCTTCCTTCCAAGAAGAGGGCGGTCGCGGTCGTTTGGAAAACGTCTACCCGCTCACGCAGGTGTTGAGTGATCCAAACCAAAGGATCGGCGATCAGCGCCAGGGCGCATGTCTCGTGGGCATCCACCTCCAGTAGCGGCATCGGGGGTGCTGTTGAGAACCGAAATGCGGAAGAGCCGTCCAAATAGCTCAGGAACAGCCCGACCTGCGTGTTACTCGAAACCGACCGCCACTTCTCGCCGAGGTCGCCGGCGGCAAACGCGGGATCGATCCAGGCAATCGTTTCGGGCGGTATTCCCTGATCGAGGAGTTTGCCCACAGCCGCAATCCCCGCAGGTCCGGCTCCGATGACTGTCCACGCAAAGGCTGCCATGGACTACTACACCAGCCAGGCGGCGGCATCGGGCGGCAACTTCCCGCCAACCAACGGCGTGCTCGTCAGAATTACCTCGCCGTCCGGCAGTCGCAGCGCCCGCTTGCTGGCGTTCAGCGCGCAGCGCAGCCCGTGATCACCGCGTTCGAACACCAACATGCCGCGCGGTGCGGGCAGCCACTCGATCCGGTTTCCAGTGAATTCTACACGGTTACAGCGTATTTCGAGTGCCTGCCGGAAGAACGACAAGGTCGAGTCGGTTTCGCTGAGCTGCTTTTCGACGGTCAGGGCAGCCCACTCCGGCGGCATCGGAAGCCAGGTGTCGGGCGATGAGGAGAACCCGAACGGGGGAGTGTCGCCGCGCCACGGAATCGGAATGCGGCACCCGTCGCGGCCGCGTACGGTGTGCCCCGAGCGTTCCCACGTCGGATCGCGCAGCGCTTCGTCGGGCAACTCGACATTGGGCAGCCCCAACTCCTGCCCGTTATAGAGGAACACCGCGCCAGGCAGGGCGAGCGTCACCATCGCCATCGCCCGCGCCCGATCGAGTCCGACGATGCCCCCGCCGTAGCGGCTGGGTCCGCGCTTGACATCGTGATTTTCCAACGTCCATGTGGGAGTGGCGTTTTCAATCGCCGCCGCGGCCAGGGTGTTCTCGATCGCATCGCGGATGTCTGCGATGTCGAATTTGGCTCGCACCATGCGGAAATTGAAGCCCAGGTGCAGCTCGTCGGCCCGCAAGTACTCGGCCCAGCTGGCGTTGTCGAAAACCCAAACCTCTCCGATGGTCACTGCCTCGGGATAGTCGTCCATGACCGTGCGGATGTCGCGGTGAATCGCGTGCACATTGGGATGGTTAAACCGTGGATCACCGTCGCTGAGCATCCGTGGCCGCATCTCGACATCGGTGTCCGGAAGGCCCGGCGGCTTAGCCATCCCGTGTGCGACGTCGATGCGGAAGCCGTCGACGCCGCGCTCCAGCCAGAACCGCAATGTCTTTTCAAGATCGTCGAAGACCTCTGGGTTGTCCCAGTTGAGGTCCGGCTGCTCGACGTCGAACAGATGCAGATACCACTGGCCCGGATTACCGTCCGGCTCGACGACCCGAGTCCAGGACGGCCCGCCAAACACGGACTGCCAGTTATTCGGCGGCTCCAGCCCACCGGGTCCCCGACCGTCGCGGAAGATATAGCGGTTCCGGGCGGCGCTGCCGGGTTCGGCAGCCAGCGCCTCCTGAAACCAGGGATGCTGCGAGCTGGTGTGGTTGGGCACCAAATCCATGGTGATCCTGATGTCGCGCTCATGCGCTGCCGCGATCAGTCGCTCAAAAGCGGCCAGGCCACCGAACAACGGATCGATGTCGCGCGGATCGGCCACGTCATAGCCATGGTCGGCCATCGGCGACACCATGATAGGGCTGAGCCACAGCGCGTCGACGCCCAGTTGGACCAGGTAGTCCAACCGGGACGCCACCCCGTCGAGGTCACCGACGCCGTCGCCGTCGCCGTCGGTGAACGACCGCGGATACACCTGATAAAACACCGCGCGCGACCACCACGGCTCATATTGTCGGGAGATCATCAGAAGGCGGAATTCACCAAGGAGTGCGCGGCCATCTCCAGGTATTCGAGCAGCTCCTTACGATGCGCGTCGTCGAGGGTGTCAGAGTCGATGGACGCGACCGCGGTGTGCATACATCGCAACCAGGCGTCGCGCTCGAACGGGCCGATCTGAAACGGGACGTGCCGCATCCGCAACCGGGGATGGCCGCGGCGTTCGGAGTAGGTCCGCGGGCCGCCCCAATACTGCTCAAGGAACATCCGTAGCCGTTCCTCGGCGCCGGCGAGGTCGTCCTGCGGGTACACCCGGCGCAGGATTTCGTCCTCGGCGACCAGCTGGTAAAAGCGCGACACGATCGCGTGGAAGGTATCTGCGCCACCGATAGCGTCGTAAAAGGATTGTTGTGCTTGTTCCATCACCTCCATTGTGGGGCATCGCGACCGGCCGCCGGGCGCGTGTCACCCGTCGTCGCAAAAGTCTGCACCCGCTGTTCACCGGATTGACCAGCCAACACCGGCCAATTTGGCGTGCGATCGCTGGCGAATCGTGGTGGACTGTTCGGCGGAGGATGTATGGCGCAGCGCAACAGACGCCGCGGCCACCGCAGTTCCGGTGCCGCGGCAGGCAGAACCGAGCCCGCGACCGGCCCATGTCTGCACAGCGTTCCCACCGTCGACATCCACGCGCCTGTTTCGCATGACACCGGATCGATCTGGAATCGCCGGCGTGTGCTGCTGCTGAACTCCACCTACGAGCCGTTGACCGCATTGCCCGTGCGCCGCGCGATCATCATGCTGATCTGCGGCAAAGCCGACATGGTGCACGAGGATCCGGGCGGACCCGTCATTCACTCGGCGACCAGATCGGTCGCGTTGCCATCGGTGATCCGGCTGCGGTCTTACGTTCGGGTGCCCTATCGGGCCCGCGTCCCGATGACCCGGGCGGCGCTGATGCACCGCGACCGCTTCTGTTGCGCATATTGCGGAGCCAAGGCCGACACCGTCGACCATGTGGTGCCCCGGAGTCGCGGCGGCGATCATTCCTGGGAGAACTGCGTGGCGTGCTGCTCGACCTGCAACCACCGAAAAGGTGACAAGCTACTCACCGAGCTCGGCTGGTCGCTGCGGTTGGCGCCGACCTCGCCCAAAGGCCAGCATTGGCGGCTGCTGTCGACGGTCAAAGAACTCGATCCGTCCTGGGCGCGATACCTCGGCGAAGGCGCGGCATAGCCCGGTGACGATGCGCGCCGCGTAGCGGCGCGCTGAGGAGGCGGGCAATTCAGACGCCGCCCGGTGTAGCAACCGCCGGTGGGATACGGTTTGCGTCGTGAGCATGATGGAAATCCACCTTTACTTCGTGGGCATCCCGTTGTTGCTGGTCATCCTGCTGGTGGCGCTGATCTGGTCGCGCAAGGGGCCGCACCCGGCGACCTACAAGATGTCCGAACCGTGGACGCATCCCCCGATCCTGTGGGCCGCCACCGACGAAGTTTTCGGGCACGGCGAGCATTCTGGCCACGGCGCATCGGATATAAGCGTGGGAGGTGGCGCCAGTGGCAACTGGTGAGGTCGCAGTCATCCAGCCCACCGAGCTGCCGAAAGGCTCGGTGATCACCACCAGCGGACGAATCTCCGGAGTCACCGAACCCGGAGAGGTGTCGGTGCACTACCCGTTTCCGATCAACGAACTGGTCAGCCTTGACGACGCGCTCACCTACGGGTCGCGGGCCGCGGGCGCACGGTTCGCTGTTTACATCGGCGACTTGGGCAGCGATACCGCGGCGCGAGCACGCGAGATCCTGGGCCAGGTGCCGACGCCGAACAACGCGGTGCTGATCGCCGTCTCACCCGACCAGCACGCGATCGAGGTGGTCTACGGCTCGGAAGTCCGCGGTCGGGGTGTCGAGTCGTCCGCGCCGCTTGGCATCGCCGCCGCTGCGTCGGCGTTCAAAAACGCTGAGCTGATCGACGGCCTGGTCAGCGCGATTCGGGTGACCAGCGCGGGCATCTCGCCCGTCTAGCGTCGTTCCGCCCTTTCAGGCCGCTCCGCCGCTGTCGAATCGATGCGCGCGCAGCGACCGCTCGATCCCGGCTCGGCCCTCGAGTACCAGTCGGTGCAGCGCCGGAGGCAGCTCGGGGTCGGCGAGGAACCGGTCGGCGGCGGCGACGCCGTCGTCGCTGATGTCCCAGGACGGATATAAACCGATCACCACCGTCTGTGCGACCTCACTCGACCGGCGTTGCCAAATGCCGGGTATCGCAGCGAAGTAGCGCTCGGTGAACGGCTTCAGCAGCTCGGCCTGGCCAGGTTCGACGAAGCCGCCGATGATCGAACGGGCGATGGTGTTGGCCAGCGTGTCGTCTTCGGTGACCTGGCTCCACGCCTCCTCCTTGACGGCCAACTGCGGCCGCGCCGCCGCGGCTTGGGCCCCGTGCCGCTTGCCGGCAGCTGTCGGGTCGCGCTGCACCTCGGCATCGATGAAGGGTGTTTCCGGGCCGTCGGCGTCGATATCGCCGGCGGCGGCCAGCGCAGTGACGATGCGCCAACGCAGGTCCGTGTCGATCGACAGACCGGCCAGCCCCAGGTGAGCAGGGTCTTGGTCGTGAGGTAAGCCGAGCAGGTCGGCCAGCACTACGACATGTCGGGTGGACAGCACCGATGAACACAGCGCGTTGACGAAGGCCAGCTGATGGTCTGAGCCCGGCTGTGCGCCGCGGGCCAGCTCCAGCAGCCGGTCGGCGAACGCCGGCCAACCCTCTGAACGGGCCCAGGCCGGGTTGGCGTAAGAACCCAGCGCGGTCTGCGCCTGCAACAGCAGCCGCTGCGCCACCCCTACTTCAGTCTCGGCCTGAACGCCACTGGAGACCAGTGCCACGAAGTCGCGGGCCCGCAGCTCGGCGTCGCGGGTCATCTCCCAGGCGGCCGACCACACCAGCGTGCGCGGCAGCGGCTCGGCGATGTCGGCGATGCGTTCCAACGCGGTCTGCAGTGATTCAGGGTCCAGCCGAAGCGAGCAGTAGGTCAGGTCGTCGTCGTTCACCAGGACCAAACGACCGCGCGAAACACCGTTCAACGCGGGCACTTCGGTGCTTTCGCCGCTGATGTCGAGCTCCTCACGATGGATCCTGACCAGCTTGCCGCTGCCATCGTCGTCGTAGATGCCCACCGCGAGCCGGTGCACCCGGGTCTCGCCTGCGCCGGGCGCCGCACCGCTCTGCGTGACGGCGAACCGGGTGAATCGACTGTCGGCGTCGACGTCGAAATCCGCGCGCAGCGTGTTCAGACCGGTCGTCTTCAGCCACTGCCTGCCCCAGTCGGACAAGTCACGGCCGGAAGCCTTTTCGAGCGCGATCAGCAGATCGTCGAACGTGGCGTTGTCGAATGCGTGGGCGCGGAAGTAGTCGCGCAGACCGGCCAGGAAGTGCTCCAGGCCGACGTAGGCCACCAGTTGTTTGAGCACGCTGGCGCCTTTGGCATAGGTGATGCCGTCGAAGTTGACCTCGACCGCGGCCAGGTCGGGAATGTCGGCGGCCACCGGATGTGTCGACGGGAGTTGGTCCTGGCGGTAAGCCCACGACTTTTCGGCGTTGGCGAACGTCGTCCACGCTTGCGTGAATTCGGTTGCCTCGCTTTGGCATAACACCGAGGCGAAGGTGGCGAACGACTCGTTGAGCCACAGGTCGTCCCACCATCGCATGGTGACCAGGTCGCCGAACCACATATGGGCCATCTCATGGAGCACCGTCTCGGCGCGACGCTCGTAGGACGCACGGGTGACCTTGCTGCGGAACACGTAGTCTTCCAGGAACGTCACCGCTCCGGCATTCTCCATCGCGCCGGCGTTGAACTCCGGTACGAACAATTGGTCGTATTTGCCGAACGCGTACGGCACGCCAAAGTTCTTGTGATAGAAGCTGAATCCCTGCTTGGTCTGAGTGAACAGCCGCTCGGCATCCATGAACTCCGCGAGCGTGGCTCGGCAGAAGATGCTCAGCGGAATCTCGCCGTGCTCGTCGCTGTAGGTGTCCTTCCAGCGTGCATACGGGCCCGCGATCAGCGCCACCAGGTAGGTGCTCATCCGTGGCGTGGTGGCAAACGTGTGCACGCCGTCCTCGACGCTTGCGGTGGCCCCGTTGGACACGACCTGCCAGTGCTGCGGCGCGGTCACCGACAGGTCGAACGCCGCTTTGAGGTCGGGCTGATCGAAGCAGGCGAACATCCGCTTGGCGTCGGCAGTTTCGAACTGCGAATACAAATACACCTCGCCGTCGACTGGGTCGACGAACCGGTGCACGCCCTCGCCGGTGTTGGAGTAGAGGCAGTCAGCGTCGACCACCACGACGTTGTGCTTGGCCAGACCGGATAGCGCAATACCGATCGACTCGTCGTAGCTAGACACGTCGACTTCGCGTCCGTTGAGGGTGGCGCGGTGAATCTTGTCGGCGGCGATGTCGATGGCGGTGTCGGCGCCCGGGAGGGCATCAAACGTCACGGTGGTGATTGAGCGGAAGATGTGTTCGCCCGGTCCGCCGTTGCCGTCGGTGAGATCCAGATCGATTCGGTAACTGTCGACGGTGATCAGCGCGGCGCGTTCGAGGGCTTGGTCACGGGTGAGGTTCGGAAGTGGCACGTGTCCAACTTAAGCGGCTGACGTTGCTGGCCGCTCGGGGGCCGGGCAATCGGTGCGAGCGACGGGAACAGGACCGCCGCGGCTAGGGTTGTGATGGACGGCTAGGCCCACCGCCGACGAGAGGACCCTCCATGCCTGAGAAGTCAGTTGCCGATTTTTGGTTTGATCCGCTGTGCCCGTGGGCCTGGATCTCCTCGCGCTGGATCTTGGAGGTGGAGAAGGTCCGTGACATCGAGGTCAATTTCCGGGTAATGAGCCTGGCGGTGCTCAACGAGAACCGCGAGGGTCTGCCTGACGAATACCGCGAACGGTTGGCGAAGGCATTCGGTCCGGTTCGCGTGGCTATTGCTGCCGAGCAGGCCCACGGCGCCGAGGTGCTCGCGCCGCTGTACACCGCGATGGGCACCCGCATTCACAACGAGGACAACAAAGACCTCGATGACGTCATAAAGCAGTCGCTGGCAGAGGTGGGTCTGCCGTCCGAGCTGGCCGACGCCGCTAACAGCGACGCTTACGACGACGCGCTGCGCAAGAGCCATCACGCTGGGATGGACGCCGTCGGCGAAGATGTCGGCACGCCAACCATCCACGTCAACGGGGTGGCGTTCTTCGGCCCAGTGCTGTCGAAGATTCCGCGGGGCGAGGAGGCGGGCAAGCTGTGGGATGCCTCGGTGACCTTCGCGGCCTACCCGCACTTCTGGGAGCTCAAGCGGAGCCGTACCGAGAAGCCCGAATTCGACTAGCCCACATTGCGCCGGTGTGCACCCGCAGGTAAGGATTGCGGGCATGCGCGTCTACCTCGGCTCTGACCATGCCGGATTCGAGCTCAAGCAGCAGATCATCGATCACCTCAAGAAAACCGGGTACGAGCCAATCGATTGCGGGGCCTTCAGCTACGACCCCGAGGACGATTACCCGGCGTTTTGCATCGACGCGGCCACACGTACACTGGCCGACCCCGACAGCCTGGGCATCGTGCTCGGCGGGTCGGGCAACGGTGAGCAGATCGCGGCAAACAAGGTGCCGGGCGCCCGTTGTGCGCTGGCGTGGAGCGTCGAGACGGCGACGTTGGCTCGGCAGCACAACAACGCCCAGCTGGTCGGAATCGGCGGCCGCATGCACACCGTCGAGGAGGCGCTGTCCTTCGTCGATGCCTTCCTGACCACACCGTGGTCGAAAGCTGAACGCCACCAACGGCGTATCGACATACTCGCCGAATACGAACGCACGCACCAGGCCCCGCGGGTACCCGGCGCGGTGGGTTAAGACCAGGCGTGCCCGAAGGGCATACCCTGCATCGACTGGCCCGGCTGCACCGGCGCCGATATGCCGGTGCGCCAGTGGCGGTCTCGAGTCCGCAGGGTCGGTTCGCAGCGGCGGCGACAGCCGTCGACGGTCGGGTATTGCAACGTGCCACCGCATGGGGCAAGCATCTGTTCCACCACTATGCCGGCGGCTCGATTGTGCATGTGCACCTCGGCCTGTACGGGACGTTCACCGAATGGACACGGCCGCCTGATGTTGCGATGCCGGCTCCGGTCGGGCAGGTGCGGATGCGGATGGTCGGCGCCGAGTTCGGCACCGATTTGCGCGGCCCGACGGTCTGCGAACTGATCGATGAGGCGCAGGTTGCTGATGTGGTGTCCCGGCTCGGACCTGATCCGCTTCGTCGCGACGCCGACCCGACATGGCCGTGGGCACGGATCGCCAAGTCGCGCAGGCCAATCGGCGC
>NZ_JBAPPI010000008.1:0-15446 GCF_049280035.1 Mycobacterium sp.
CTCCAGCGGTTCGCTACCCGCACCACCGCCCTCAGTCAGCACTGCCTGTGCGGTCAGCGGGTGCCCAAAAGCCCTGGCTCAGCGCACCCATGATTGCCCGAACTGCGGTCTGCAGGCCGATCGGGACATCGTCTCTGCGACGCTGGCAGCGTGCATCCAGTTCGCTAACGCTAATGGCTCGGGCACCGCCCGGGTCAACTACTTGCTTGCCCGCGCCTTGCGGGCGAGGCTGGCCTCGCAGCAAGAGGCGAGGGCCCAGTCAACCGGCACCAGCCCCTTGCGTAATTATGCCGCTGGATCGGCCAGGACGGGCAGCCACCACCGGTGGCCTCTGCTGGGCGACGCGTTCACCACTCGGCTTACCCCCGAACAGCCCGGCCAATACACCGGGCGTCGCGGAAGCAGCCGAAAAACGAAGCTATAGAAGGCTTCCGGTGAAAGCATGACCGATTGCGGGTCAACTCTTCGCGCAGGTGATAATCGCAGCCGTGGATGACACAGGGGCTACAACGGTGCTGATCCTCGGCGGCCGCAGCGAGATCGGTATCGAACTCGCACGCCGGCTGGCTCCCGGGGCGACGGTGATACTGGCGGCACGCAAAGCCGACCAACTGGCCGACCAGGTCGCGGCCGTGCTCGCCGCCGGCGCGACGGCCGTGCACACCAGGGAGTTCGATGCCGACGACCTCGGCTCGCACGGACCGCTGGTCGCCTCGACCGTCGCTGACCACGGCCCGATCGACACTGCGGTGCTGGCGTTCGGGATCCTCGGCGACCAGGCCCGCGCCGAAACAGACGCTGCGCACGCGGTCGCCGTCATACACACCGACTACGTGGCACAGGTCAGCTTGCTCACCCATTTGGCCGCGGCGATGCGGCAGGCCGGGCGGGGATCGTTGGTGGTGTTCTCGTCGGTGGCCGGCGTCCGGGTGCGTCGGGCCAACTACGTGTACGGCTCGGCCAAGGCGGGCCTGGACGGGTTCGCCAGTGGCTTGGCCGACGCGCTGCACGGCACGGGGGTGCGACTGTTGATCGCCCGCCCTGGATTCGTCATCGGACGCATGACCCAAGGCATGACGCCCGCTCCGCTCCCCAGCACGCCGGAGCAGGTGGCCGCCGCCACCGCACGAGCGTTGGCCAAAGGACGGCGCACGGTCTGGATTCCGTGGGTACTGCGGCCCATGTTCTTCGCGATGCGGCTGCTACCGCAATTCATTTGGCGGCGGCTGCCGCGATGATGGAAAACAGCATCACATCAGGCGACCTCGAAGGCCTTTAGACTGACGCGGTGCCCCCGAGCTTCGCAGACGTCACCAAGGCGCAGTACGTACTGCTGACCACCTTCACCAAAGACGGCCGGCCCAAGCCGACTCCGGTTTGGGCCGCCTCCGACGGCGACCGCCTGCTGGTCATCAGCGAGGAGAAGGCGTGGAAGGTCAAGCGGATCCGCAATACTCCGCGGGTCACGCTGGCGGTATGCGATATCCGTGGCCGCCCGAAAAGTGAACCCGTCGAGGCGACCGCGACCATCCTCGACAAATCACACACCGGTGCCGTTTACGACGCGATCGCCCGGGAGTACGGGCTGATCGGTTGGGTGTTCAACTTTTTCAGCAAGCTGCGCGGCGGCATGCACAACAACGTTGGCCTCGAGTTGCGCGCCGCAGGCTAGCCGCTTCGCAGGTGTTCGCCGAAGAAGGCGAAGACCCGCGCCCACGCATCCTCGGTGGCGGCCTCGTTGTAGCCGAATCCGGCAATGCGGAGCAGCGGCTGGGCGGGCAGCTTGTCGGCAAAGCTGTGCCCAGCGCCCGGATAGACCTTGATGTCGTTGGCGATGCCTTTTTGATCGAGCACCCGTTGCAGCTTTTTGGGCGCCCCGATGCCCATCGGATCACGAGCACCGAAGCTGGCCACAACCGGACATGCCCCGTCCAGGGTCTCACTGAGCTCGCGCGGCAGCGGGGTTCCGTAGAACGGTGCCGATGCTCCAAAACCCTTGGGCGACATGATTAATGCGAATCCGCCACCCATGCAGAACCCCGCGATGCCGACCCGGCCGGTGCATTCCGGCAGCGATAGCAGGTGGTCGCGGGCCGCAAGCACGTCATCAAGCGCACGTCCTCGTTTGGTGAGCAGTTCCCGCATGACCCTGGTGACGCATCGCGCCCAACCGCCCCGCGCGAACATGTTCGGGGTCAACGCAACATATCCCGCCGCGGCGATATGACTGTTGATCGACTGCTTGTTCGGTCCGTAACCCATGGCGTCGTGAATCACCACCACGCCCGGCCAGGGTCCTTGGCCGTCCGGAATATCGAGCAGCGCATCGATGGGGCCGGCCGGGGTATCGATCTCGATAGTCGTCACGTCAGCCATCTAACCGTGCGGCGGCGACCGGCGGAACTCCAGCGGCCGCCCGCGACGTTGCCATCTCATGGTGTCGCGACTGTTTCTGGTCTACGTCGTCGTCGAGCTCGCGGTAGTCGTAACGCTCGCGTCGACGATCGGGCTGGGCTGGACTCTCTTGCTGTTGCTGGGCGCGTTTGCCGCTGGAACGGCGTTGGCGGGTTCGCAACTCAAGCGCCAGCTCACGCGGTTGCGATCCGGGCTGACCACGCAACAGTCGCGGGTGGCCAGCGATGGCGCACTGGTCGCGCTTGGCACGGTGCTCGTGGTGGTTCCAGGCTTGGTCAGCACCGCTGCGGGGCTGCTGCTCCTGTTACCGCCGACCCGGGCCGCCGCCCGCCCGGTGCTGACCGCGATGGCCGTGCGCGGCATCGGCCGGCGTGCGCCGCTGATCACCGTCACCACCGTCGGCGCAGACCGATACGCGTCCGCACCCCGACCCCGGCCGGATTACATCGACGGCGAGGTCTTAGACGTAACCGATGTCACCGAGGTCGACCCGACGGCGTTACCGGGCGACCCCAAGTAGACGCTATAAAGCGTGACTAACGTCCCCACCACGCTGTTGGTCAACGGCCGGGTGCACAGCCCAACCCATCCCGATGCGACCGCGATGGCAGTCCGCAACGGAATGGTGGCGTGGCTGGGTAGCGACGACGTTGGCCACGGCCAGTTCCCCGATGCCGAGGTGGTCGATCTCGACGGCGGGTTCGTCGCGCCGGGCTTCGTCGACAGCCACATCCATCTCACCGCCACCGGTCTGTCGCTGACCGGGCTCGATTTGCGGGCTTCGACGTCGCCTCGGCATTGCCTGCAGCTGATCGCCGACTACGCAGCCGCTCATCCCGGCCAGGCCGTCTGGGGTCATGGTTGGGATGAAACCTCGTGGCCGGAGAATGCCGCGCCGAGCACCGCGGAGCTGGACGCGGTGCTGGGTGGCCGGCCCGCCTACCTGGCCCGGGTCGACGTGCACTCCGCGCTGGCCTCGACCGGTCTGCGCAAGCGGGTAGCAGGACTGCCGTCGGCGACCGGATTTGCCGAACAGCGGCCCTTGGTCGGTGACGCCCATCACCTGGTCCGCGCCGCCGCCCGGGACCTGTTGACGGATTCTCAGCGCACCGAAGCCCGGGTGGCCGCGCTAGACGCCGCCGCCGCCAACGGGATCGTCGCGGTACACGAATGCGCCGGCCCCGAGATTGGCGGGCTGGACGACTGGCGGGAACTGTGTGCCGCCAACCATGGCGTCCAGGTGACCGGCTATTGGGGTGCAGCGGTGACCAGCCCAGCGCAGGCGCTTGCGCTCGTCAAGGACACCGGTGCGGCCGGGTTGGCCGGTGACCTGTTCGTCGACGGCGCCCTGGGCTCGCGCACCGCCTGGCTGCATGAGCCCTACGCCGATGCCTCGGACCGAGTCGGGACCTGCTACCTGGACCCCGAGGTCATCACCACCCACGTGCGGGCGTGTACCGAGGCCGGCGTGACGGCGGGTTTCCACGTCATCGGTGACGCCGCGGTCTCAGCGGTCATCGCCGCTTTCGAGCGTGTGGTCGCAGACCTCGGCGTGGCCGCGGTGGCCCGCTGCGGCCACCGCTTGGAGCACCTGGAGATGGTCACCGCAGATCAGGCAACCAAGCTGGGCGCGTGGGGCGTCATGGCCAGCATGCAACCCAATTTCGACACACTGTGGGGCGGCCGTGACGGCATGTATGCCTGCCGTCTTGGTGTCCACCGAGCGGCGGCTCTCAACCCGTTTGCGCTGTTAGCATCCCAAGGCGTGGCCCTCGCGTTCGGATCCGACGCCCCGGTAACCGGCCTCGACCCCTGGGCGACGGTTCGCGCAGCTTCCCACCATCACACGCCAGGCAGCTCGGTCTCCATCCGGGCGGCATTTGCCGCGGCCACCCGCGGCGGCTGGCGAGCCGGCGGCGTCCGCGACGGGCTGATGGGCACGTTGGTTCCCGGGGCGCCCGCGTCATACGCCGTCTGGGATATCGGCGACCTCAGAGAGCTCGAAGCCAGCGCGCCAAGTGACGCCGTCCAGCGGTGGTCGACCGATCCGCGCTCGCGGGTGCCCGCATTGCCGCGGCTGGGCCCTACCGATCCGTTGCCCCGCTGTCGGCGCACCGTGCACAGGGGTGCGGTCATATATGGCTAAGGGCATCAGGCGGTTTGACCGCTGGATGCGGCCCGGGGAGGACACCGAGGTCATTCCGGTGGTCGCAGACCACCACACCGGCGTTATCCCCGTTCAACACGACGACGCCGACGATGACGGTGTCGACCTCGAGGCCGACCTCGATTCGGAGGAAGCCGAGGCCGATGTCGAGCCGAGCTCCGACGATGATCGGCCGTCGAGCTTCGGCAACCGAATCTTTCAGCTAGCGACCTATCTAGGTCAGCGACTGATCCAGCTCGGCGGTGTGCTGCTGGTATGGCTGGGCAACGAACTGCGAACGCGGTTACCGCAATTCGGTCAAGCCCTGCGGCCGCGCTTGATACGCCTTAGCGCCGCAATCCTTGCCGGTTTGTTGCTCTGCTCGAGCTATCCCGGGTTGAACTGGTGGTGGGCCGCTGTCATCGCGTTTGCCGTGCTGGCCTGGGTGCTGACTCGCCCGGCCACCACACCGCTGGGCGGATTCGGTTACGGCTTCCTGTTCGGCCTGGCGTTCTACCTGCCGTTAATCCACTGGGTCAGTATCCTCGTCGGCGCCATACCCTTGCTGGCGCTAGTGCTGGTGTGCGCGCTGTTTCCCGGGATTTTCGGTCTGCTGGCCGTTGTGGTGCGCCAGCTTCCCGGCTGGCCGATCTGGTTCGCGGTGTTGTGGGCAGCACAGGAGTGGTTGAAGTCGACGGTCCCGTTCGGGGGATTCCCGTGGGGCGTGGTGGGCGCTGGCCAGACCGATGGCCCATTTCTGCCGTTGGTCCGGCTGGGCGGCGTTCCACTGCTGTCGTTGGCGATCGTGCTGGTCGGTTGCAGCGCAGCTGCGATCGCACTGGAGATTGTGTCGTGGCTGCTGGCCTCCCGAGTGCAGGCCGCCGAGTCGCCGCCGGCGGTGGTGCTGCCGGCGATCTGCATCTGCCTGGCGTTTTTCGCTGCCGCGGCCATTTGGCCGCAGGTCCGCCATTCCGGCACCGGATCGGGAAACGAACCCGTCGTCACCGCAGCCGTGGTCCAGGGCAACGTGCCGCGGCTCGGGCTGGAGTTCAACGCGCAGCGTCTTGCGGTGCTGGGCAACGATGTCCAGCAGACCCGCCATCTCGCCGACGACGTCCACGCCGGGCGCGCGCCCCAGCCTGACTTTGTGGTCTGGCCCGAGGACGCGTCCGAAGTCGATCCGCTGCGCAATCCCGATGCGGCGCAGCAGATCTCGGTGGCCGTCGAGGCGATCGGCGCGCCGGTCCTGGTGGGCACGGTGCTTGACGTCGCGGGCCGGCCGCCGGAGTCCCCGGCGCAAACGAACACGGTGATCGTGTGGAATCCGAAGACGGGACCCGGTGACCGGCACGACAAGCGGATCGTGCAGCCGTTCGGGGAATATCTGCCCTGGCGCGGCTTCTTCCGGCATCTGTCCGGGCTCGCCGACTTGGCCGGCTACATCGTCCCGGGCGCCGGCACCGGTGTGGTGCATGCCGGAGGTGTTCCGGTGGGCGTTGCAACGTGCTGGGAAGTGATTTTCGACCGCGCGCTGCGCGACTCGGTTCGCAACGGCGCCGAGGTGCTCGCGGTGCCCGCCAACAACGCCAACTTCAACCAGACCATGAGCGAGCAGCAGCTGGCATTCTCGAAGGTTCGCGCCCTGGAGCTCGACCGCTACGCCGTGGTTGCCAGCAACGTGGGGATCTCCGCACTCGTCACACCCGACGGCCGCGAGCTCGGCCGGACGAGGTTCTTCGAGCCCGCCTACCTGGACAACCAGGTGCGTCGCAAGACAACTTTGACGCCGGCCGCGAAGTGGGGCCCGATCGTGCAGGGAAGCCTGGTCGTGGTAGCTGTCGCGGTCCTGCTGGCAGCAATGCTGCACAATGGATGGTTCACGGATATCAACCGTCGTCTGTCGGAGCTGGCGAAAAATGTCCGCCGACCTCGCCAGAAATACGACGACGACCTGCTCGGCGACGACGAAGTGGCCGACGATGAGCTCGTCGAGGACGCCGCGCTCGAAGAGGGCGGCCGACACTCGGCCCACATACCTGACCAGCGGCCAGAAAAAGGAGACATATGACCACCGGCGACCCGGTGTCGCGGGTTGCGGGCGATCGCCCCACCCAGCGCACCCTGGTGATCATCCCCACCTACAACGAGCGGGAGAACCTCCCGCTGATCCTGCGGCGACTACACCAGGCTCGTCCCGACGTGCACGTGCTGGTTGTGGACGACAGCAGCCCGGACGGCACCGGCCAGCTCGCCGACGAGCTGGCGTCAGCCGCCCCGGACCGGATCCAGGTGATGCACCGCACCGCCAAAGATGGTCTGGGGGCGGCATACCTGGCTGGATTCGCCTGGGGGCTCAGCCGGCAATACACCACGCTCGTCGAAATGGACGCCGACGGCAGTCACGCGCCCGAACAGCTCTATCGGCTGCTGGAGGCGGTCGACGCTGGAGCCGACCTGGCGATCGGTTCGCGCTACGTCGATGGCGGAAATGTGCAGAACTGGCCGTGGCGTCGCTGGGCGCTGTCCTGGACCGCCAACACCTATGCGCGGTTGGCCCTGGGCATCGGCATACACGACATCACCGCCGGTTACCGCGCCTATCGTCGGGACGTTCTGCAGAAGATCGACCTCGATCACGTCGACTCGAAGGGCTATTGCTTCCAGATCGACTTGACCTGGCGCACGATCACCAACGGGTTCACCGTCGTCGAGGTACCGATCACCTTCACCGAGCGCGAACTTGGCGTGTCCAAGATGAGCGGATCAAACATCCGCGAAGCGCTGGTTAAGGTCGCCCAGTGGGGGATCGACGGCAGGCGGAACCGCAGTCGCGGGGTCCCCGTTAACAACTGAGCGAACCCTGAGATCAAGCTGATACGATCCCGTAGCCTCCGTTGGCGATTCGGTTCGCCGGGGGGCCAACGCCCACGGGAGGGAAGTCATGCTCCGCATCGTCACATCCGTCACTCTTGCCTCTGGGGGGGTCGCGGCGGCGGCGTCCTTCGCGATCGGCGTCGCCACAGCGGATCCCGACGCCACTACCATTTCGGTGCCCGATCCGTTTGGTGTCACATTCGTGGGTGCCCCGGATATCACTTACCAGACCGGCGACGCGTCTGAAAATATCGCCTACGGCCACCAGACGTTGAACTTCGATTCGGCTACCTTCGGGCCGTCCGTAGAACAGTTTTTCGCCAACAACGTGACCGTGGATGGCCAGCCGCTCAATCTGAGCACCAATCCGCTTACCGATAACGGTGTGCAAACCGACATCATCGACAAGCTGCAGTCCAACGGACACGCTGAACAACAGATTTTGCTTCCGAGCATCCCGGGCACCAACATCGAAAGCGGCGTGATCGGCATTCATAGTTTGGGCGACGGCTACGCCTATGAATACATCGATTTGGTCGGACCCGGTACCACCAGTCTAAATAGCAATGGCGTCGACAATGCCGTCGGTGCCTGGTTGGTAACGCCGACCGGCACCTACGACGTGTCGCAGTGGGAAGACGGCGGCGACTACGGCGGTCAGGCCTACCTGGAAAGCCAACTGTTCGATCTTTCCAACCCGGTGCCCGATCCGTTTGGTGCCACATTCGTGGGTAACCCGGATATCACGTATCAAACCGGCGACGTGTTCGCTAATACCGCCTACGGCAGCCAGACGATCGACTTCCAATCCAGCGGCTTGGCGCCGTTCGTAGACAATTTTTTCACCAGCAATGTGACGGTGAATGGCCAGCCGCTCAACCTGACCACCAATCCGCTTACCGATCCCGATGTGCACGCCAACGTTATCGACAAGTTGCAGTACAACGGACTATTCGACGGACTAGCTGAACAACAGATTTTGCTTCCGAGCATTGCCGGCACCAACATCGAACACGGCGTGATCGACATTGAGAACCTTGGCAACGGCTACAGCTATGACTACATCGACCTGGTCGGACCTGGCACAACCAGTCTGGGCAGCAATGGAGTCGACAATGCCGTCGGCGCCTGGTTGGTTACGCCGACGGCCACCTATGACGTGACGCCGTGGACGGCCCTGGAAGCCCAACTGTTCGATCCCTCCGCCTTCGACCCCAGTGCCTACTTCCCGGATGCCGCCATCGCGCCGGCACCGTTCGACTTCTTGTTTTAACCCTCGATCAACCGGTCAGCTGCCGCGACGGCGCGTCCTGATCAGTTCCAGACGCTCCTTGAGCAGTTCCTCGAGCTCGTCGACCGTGCGGCGCTCGAGCAGCATGTCCCAGTGCGTGCGGGGCGGCTTGACCTTTTTCGGCTCGGGCAGGTCACCGTCGATCAGGGTGCCCTCCATGCCGTTGCGGCACGGCCAGGTGCCGGGGATCTCGGCGTCGTCGGCGAACGGCACGTCGAACTCCTCGCCGTTCTCGGTGCGGTACCGCGCAATCTGGCGCGGCGCCAGGTCGTGATTGCGGTCGGTCTCGTAACTTACGGCTCCAAGGCGACTGCCTCTCAGGACACGATCAGCCATTGGTACCCACTCCTCTTAATCTCTTCTCAGCAGCTTGCGTTCTAACAACGCCGCTGCGCTCGGCGTAGTTCCCGGGCGGATCGTCGCACGGCTGCCACGACTCGACCATCCATGATACCGGGATCCCGGTGTTACCCCGACTAAAGTCGGCCCCGTGAGCCGTCGCGTCCGCCCGCAGCCGTGCCGTTGGTGTGGACGCGATGTCGCCGACAGTGGGTTGGGCCGTCGCCGCCAGTACTGCCGGCAATCGTGTCGGCAGCGTGCCTACGAGCAGCGAGCCTCGATCAACGGCGCGAAAGGCCCGTCGCTGCCTGCCGATGCGGTGGTGCTGTCCGCTGATGAGGCCGCTGACCTGTCCGACCGCGTCTACCAGGTGCGGTGCGCGGCAGAAGACGTTGCCACGGCACTTGACGAAGGAGCCGAGGCAACCGAACTACGCGAACTGTGCGAGGCGCTGATGCAAGCCGCCCAGGCCGCCGACGGCTGGCGCTGACCGGTCAGACCACAGAAAGCCGTGCCGCCACGCGCTTAGCCCTGGCTAACTGCTGACGGGTACAGTCTCGCCATGGATCGCTGGGCAACGCCGGAATTGGCTGCGGACCCAGGCCAGCAATCGGGTGAGCAAGTCGGTGCACGGCGCCACTTCTCCGGGTACGAAGTCGGAAGCGTTTGACCCGGCTGCAGCGCTGAGCGCCGCATTCGGAGATCCAGCGACGACCGACGTTAGGCGAGGGGTAGCGACATGGTTGACCAACTTCAGCATGCGACCGAAGCGCTGCGGAAAGCGCTGGTCCAGGTCGAGCGCCTCAAGCGCAAGAACCGTGCACTGGTGGAGCGGTCCAGCGAACCGATCGCGATCGTCGGGATGGCGTGCCGTTTCCCCGGTGGGGTGGATTCCCCAGACGGCCTGTGGGACATGGTGGCCCAGGGCCGCGACGTCATGTCGGAGTTCCCGACCGACCGGGGCTGGGATCTGGCCGGCTTATTCGATGCCGATCCCGACGCCCCGCACAAGTCGTATGCGCGTGCCGGGGGGTTCGTCGACGACGTCGCGGGGTTCGACGCAGCATTCTTCGGCGTCTCACCAACCGAGGCGCTGGCGACGGATCCGCAGCACCGGATGCTGTTGGAGTTGTCCTGGGAGGCGTTGGAGCGGGCCGGAGTTGACCCGACCACGTTGCGGGGCAGCGCCACCGGCGTATTCGCCGGCATCATCGTTCAGGGCTACGGCATGCTCGCCGAAGAGATCGAGGGCTACCGGCTGACCGGCATGACGTCCAGCGTCGCGACCGGCCGGGTGGCGTATGTGCTGGGGCTGGAGGGCCCCGCAGTATCGGTGGATACCGCGTGCTCGTCGTCACTGGTGGCCCTGCATATGGCGGTGCAGTCGTTGCGATCAGGCGAGTGCGACCTGGCGCTGGCCGGCGGTGCGACCGTCAACGCCACCCCAACCGTGTTCGTCGAATTCAGCCGGCACCGCGGCTTGTCGCCGGACGGCCGATGCAAGCCCTTCTCGCAAGCCGCCGACGGTGTCGGCTGGTCCGAGGGCGGCGGGATGTTGGTGGTGGAGCGGCTCTCGGATGCCCAGCGGTTGAGTCATCCGGTGTTGGCGGTGGTGCGCGGTTCGGCGGTCAATCAGGATGGCGCCTCTAACGGGTTAACCGCCCCCAATGGACCCTCCCAGCAGCGGGTGGTGCGGACGGCGCTGGCCAATGCGGGGCTCAGTGCCACCGAGGTGGATGTGGTGGAGGGTCACGGCACGGGCACCACATTGGGTGATCCGATCGAGGCCCAGGCTTTGTTGGCGACGTATGGGCAAGATAGGGCCGAGCCCGGAAAACAGCCCCTGTGGTTGGGGTCGATCAAGTCGAATATGGGTCACACACAGGCTGCGGCGGGGGTGGCCGGGGTGATCAAGATGGTGCAGGCGATGCGCCACGAGACGCTGCCGGCGACGTTGCATGTCGATCAACCCAGCCCGCACGTGGATTGGTCGGCGGGGTCGGTGGAGCTGTTGACCGAGGCGCACCCGTGGCCGGCCGAGGGTCGGCTGCGTCGCGCCGGGGTGTCGTCGTTTGGCATCAGTGGCACCAATGCGCACGTGATCATCGAGGCAGCCCCGGCGGTGAACGAGGCTGCCGAGCGGGGGGCCGCGCCGCCCGTCGTCCCGTGGGTGATCTCGGCCAAGAGTGCGGTGGCGGTTTCGGCGCAGGCGGCGCGACTGGGCGAGTTCATCAGCGCCCGTGAGCAATTGGATGCCGCTAACGTGGGCTGGTCGTTGGCGGGTCGGTCGAAATTCGAGCATCGGGCGGTGGTGCTCGGCGCTGACCGCCAGGAGTTGCTGAGCGGTTTGGCGGAGTTGACGGACGGACTGCCGGGCCTCTCGGTGGTCCAGGGGCATGCCACACCGGCGGGCAAAACCGTGTTCGTCTTCCCCGGCCAAGGCTCCCAATGGCTCGGCATGGGCATCGAATTGCTCCACACTGCACCGGTTTTCGCTGAGAAAGTCAATGCATGCGCAGAGGCATTCGCCGAATTCGTCGACTGGTCACTGGTCGACGTGCTCCGCGGGGTGCCGGGCGCGCCGGGTCTGGACCGCGTCGACGTGGTCCAGCCGGTGCTGTTCGCGGTGATGGTCTCGCTCGCCGAATTATGGCGCTCGGTGGGCGTACGGCCGGACGCCGTGATCGGCCATTCCCAAGGCGAAATCGCCGCCGCCTACGTCGCGGGCGCGCTGTCGCTGCGCGACGCCGCGCGCGTCGTGACGCTGCGCAGCAAACTGTTGCTGGCGCTGGCCGGCCGGGGCGGCATGGTTTCCCTGGCTTGCAGTGCCCAGGATGCACGAGAGTTGTTGGCTCCCTTCGATGATCGCATCAGCATCGCCGCGATCAATGGACGATCCGCCGTGGTGGTCTGCGGTGAAGTCGCCGCACTGGACGAGCTGGTCCAACAGTGTGCTGAGCGTGAGCTCCGTGCCCGTCGGATCGACGTCGACTACGCCTCACACTCCGTTGACGTCGAATGCATCCGGGAGCAGTTGGCCGACGTCCTTTCCGGCCTCGAGCCGCGTTCCTCGCGCACCGCATTCTTTTCCACGTTGACCGGCGGTCTGCTGGACACCGCCGGCTTGGACCCCGACTACTGGTATCGCAACATTCGGCAGACCGTGCAGTTCGATCAGGCCGTGCGCGGTGCATGCCAGCAGGGCTACCGGACTTTCATCGAATGCAGTCCGCATCCAGCGCTGATCGCCGGCATCGAGGACACCTTCAACGACTGCACTGACAGCAACGCCGAACCGATCGTCATCCCCACCCTCGGCCGCGATGAGGGTGGCATCCGCCGGTTCCTCACCTCGGTCGCGCAGGCCTTCGTGGCGGGTGTGGGCGTGGATTGGCGTTCGGTGTTGCCCGAGGCTGAGTTTGTCGAGTTGCCGACGTATGCCTTTGAGCGACGGCATTTTTGGCTTTCCGGAGATGGCGCTGCTCTGGACGCCGCGGGTCTGGGGCTGGGCGCCAGTGAGCATGCGCTGCTGGGTGCGGTGGTGGAGTTGCCGGACTCGGGCGGAGTGGTGCTCACCGGCCGACTCTCGGCAGCGTCGCAGGGATGGTTGGCCGATCACGCCGTTGGTGGCGTGGTGGTGTTCCCGGGTGCGGGGTTTGTCGAGTTGGCGATCCGCGCCGGCGACGAAGTCGGCTGCAGGTGCGTCGACGAGCTGACGTTGCAGTCGCCGTTGATGCTGGCGACATCGGGTTCGGTCGCCGTGCAGGTGGTGGTGGGGCCGGCCGAAGAGTCCGGCCAGCGCAGCGTATCCATATTCTCCCGGGCCGATGCTAATTCCGATTCGGGATGGATTTGCCACGCCAGTGGGCAGCTGGGTTCGGAATCGCTTGAGCCGGGCGCGGATTTGTCGGTATGGCCGCCCGTCGGCGCGACTCCGGTCGATGTATCCGATGGTTACCAGCGGCTGGCGGCGCGCGGGTACGAATATGGCTCGGCGTTCCAAGGATTGACCGCACTATGGCGTTGTGGCGACGAGCTGTTCGCCGAGGTCACCCTGCCGGAGGCGGCCGGGGGCGTAGGCGGATACGGCGTGCATCCGGCGTTATTGGACGCGGCGCTGCACGCGGCGGTGATGGCCCACGACGGCGATGGCTTGGCCGAACTGGCGCTCCCGTTCTCCTGGCAGGGCGTGTCGTTGCACGCGGCGGGGGCGTCGGCGGTGCGGGCGCGGATAGCGCGATCGGGTCCGTCGGCGGTGTCGGTGGAGTTGGCTGACGGGTTGGGGTTGCCGGTGTTGTCGGTGGCTTCGATGGTGGCGCGTCCGGTGACGCAGCAACAGTTGATGGCGGCGGTGTCCGGCTCGGGTGGGGATCGGCTGTTTGAGCTGGTGTGGTCGCCCGCGTCGCCCGCGTCGCACGCCGAGACGCCGTCGTACGAAGTCTTCCAGGACGCATCGGCCGCCGAGGATCCGGTCGTCGACACCTACGAGCGCACGCATAAGGCGCTAGCTGCCGTGCAGTCGTGGTTGACCGAGCGTGACTCGGGCGTGTTAGTGGTGGCCACCCGCGGCGCGATGGCGCTACCGGGGGAGGACGTCACCGATCTCGCCGGTGCTGCGGTGTGGGGGTTGGTGCGTTCGGCCCAGACCGAGCATCCGGGCCGGATCGTGTTGGTGGATTGCAATGCGCCCGTTGATGATACGACGCTCGCCTCCGCTCTGGCCGTCGGTGAGCCGCAGGTGCTGGTGCGGGGCGGAACGGTTTACACGGCGCGGGTGCACGCCAGCCGGGCCGTTGACGGGGTGTTGGTGCCGCCGGGCGACGGGCCATGGCGGCTGGGTCTCTCCAGTGCGGGCACCTTCGAGAATCTCCAATTGGAGCCGGTGCCCAACGCCGATGCGCCGTTGGAGCCCGGCCAGGTCCGCGTCGCCATACGCGCCATCGCCACCAACTTCCGCGACATCATGATCATTCTGGGCATGTTCACCCACGACGCGCTGCTCGGCGGTGAAGGCGCCGGCGTCGTCGTCGAAGTCGGGCCCGGGGTAACTGAATTCGCGGTCGGCGACTCGGTCTATGGGTTCTTCCCCGACGGCAGCGGCACCCTGGTAGCCGGCGACGTCCGGCTATTGCTTCCGATGCCTGCCGACTGGTCTTACGCCGAAGCCGCTGCCATATCAGCCGTTTTCACGACCGCGTGGATGGCATTCGTACAACTGGCGGACGTCAAGCCGGGGCAGCGCGTGTTGGTGCACGCTGCGGCCGGTGGGGTGGGGATGGCTGCGGTGCAGTTGGCTCGGCATTTGGGGTTGGAGGTGTTTGCCACCGCGAGCCGGGGTAAGTGGGATACGTTGCGGGCGATGGGCTTTGATGAGGACCATATTGCCGATTCGCGTAGTCTGGAGTTTGAGGACAAGTTCCGCGCGGTTACCAGTGGTCGCGGCATGGATGTGGTGTTGGACTCGCTGGCTGGCGATTTCGTCGACGCCTCGCTGCGTCTGGTCGCCCCCGGCGGGGTGTTCCTCGAGATGGGCAAAACCGACATCCGCGACCCCGGCGTCGTCGCACAGGAACACAGCGGGGTGCGCTACCGCGCCTTCGACCTCTTCGAGCCTGGCCGTCCCCGCATGCATCAATACATGCTCGAACTCGCGGAACTGTTCGACGCAGGAATACTGCGGCCGTTGCCGGTCACGACCTTTGATGTACGTCGGGCGCCGGCGGCGTTGCGGTATCTCAGTCAGGCGCGTCATGTCGGCAAGGTTGTGTTGGCGATGCCCGACGCCTGGGCGGCGGGCACGGTGCTGATCACCGGCGGCACCGGGATGGCCGGTTCGGCGTTGGCTCGTCATCTGGTGACCAATCACGGCGTGCGCAATCTGGTGTTGACGAGCCGGCGTGGTCCCGATGCTGCAGGCGTCGCTGACCTGGCGAGCGAACTGCGCGAGGCCGGTGCCGAGGTCTCGGTGGTGGCGGGTGATGCCGCCGACCGGCAGGCGTTGGCCAAAGTTATCTCGGATACTCCGGTCCAGCATCCGCTTTCGGCGGTGATTCACGCCGCCGGTGTCCTTGACGACGCAGTGGTGACGTCGTTGACGCCGGATCGGCTGAATGCGGTGCTGCGGGCCAAGGTAGATGCGGCGTGGAACCTGCACGAGCTGACCCGCGACGCGAATGTTTCAGCTTTCGTGCTGTTTTCGTCGATGGCCGGGTTGGTGGGGTCGTCGGGTCAGGGCAGCTATGCGGCGGCCAACTCGTTCCTGGATGGGCTGGCCGTGCATCGGCGTGCTCACGGCCTGCCGGCGATCTCGCTGGGCTGGGGCCTGTGGGACCAGGCCAGCGACATGACCGGCGGACTCGACGCTGCGGGTAAGGCCCGGCT
>NZ_JBAPPI010000009.1:0-5577 GCF_049280035.1 Mycobacterium sp.
AGATGACCCTGGCCACCTCGGCGCGCAGTTCGTCGATGATCTCCTCGCCCGTCGTCTCTGCGTGATCGGCTTGCAAGACAACGAACGCGCAGATCGCCTGACCGGTGGTGTCGTCGGTCGCCCCCACCACTGCGGCCTCCGCGACCCCGGAATGCCCGACCAACGCCGACTCCACTTCGGCGGTCGAGATGCGATGCCCCGAAATGTTCATCACGTCGTCGATGCGACCCAGCACCCAGATCGCCCCGTCGGAGTCATACCGAGCGCCGTCGCCGGCGAAATACCAACCCTGCTCGGCGAACTTCGACCAGTACATTTCGCGAAAGCGATCGGGGTCGCCCCAGATTCCACGCAGCATGGACGGCCAGGGCTGGTCGAGCACCAGGTATCCGCTAGCGTGCTCGCCCTCGTCGGTCGACGGCGGTGAAAGCTTGTTGCCGGCGTCGTCGACGATCTTCGCCGAGATACCGGGCAACGGTGTCATCGCCGATCCCGGTTTGGCCGCAGCGACGCCGGGTAGCGGCGAGATCATCGCCGCGCCGGTCTCGGTCTGCCACCAGGTGTCCACCACCGGAGTGCTGTCGGCGCCGATGACTTTGCGATACCAGCGCCAGGCCTCCGGGTTGATCGGCTCGCCGACCGACCCCAGCAGCCGCAGGCTGGACAAGTCGTGGGCGTCCGGGATTTCGCGGCCCCACTTCATGAACGTTCGGATCATCGTCGGCGCCGTGTAATAGATTGTCGCACCGTACTTTTCGATGATCTCGAAGTGCCGGTGCTGGTTAGGCGTGTCCGGCGTGCCTTCGTAGAGAATCTCCGTCACGCCGTTGGACAACGGGCCATAGACGCTGTAGGTGTGCCCGGTAACCCAGCCGATATCGGCGGTGCACCAGAACACGTCGGTTTCCGGCTTGATATCGAAGACGTGGTGGTGGGTGTAAGACGCCTGGGTGAGATAGCCGCCGCTGGTGTGCACGATGCCCTTGGGCTTGCCGGTGGTGCCCGAGGTGTGGAGCAGGAACAGCGGGTGTTCGGCGTCGAAGGCCTCAGCGCTGTGTTCGGGCGACGCCGCGTCGACGACGTCGTGCCACCACACGTCACGGCCTTGTGTCCACGGGACGTCGATCCCGGTGCGGCGGACCACCACGACGTGTTCGACAGGGCTGTCGCCGTGATCGTCGGACCCGACCGCTTCGTCGGCGGCCGCCTTGAGCGGCGCCGGCTTTCCCCGCCGGAACTGTCCGTCGGCGGTGATCAGCAGTTTGGCTTGGGCGTCAGCGATTCTGGCGCGCAGCGCCGTGGCGGTGAAACCCGCGAACACCACGCTGTGCATGGCGCCCAGCCGCGCGCAGGCCAGCATCGCGATGATGGCCTCCGGGATCATCGGCATATAGATGGCGACGCGGTCACCGGCAACCAGACCCAGACCGCTGAGCGCGTTGGCGGCTTTGCACACCTCGGTCTGCAGGTCGCCATAGGTCAGGGTGCGGCCTTCGCCGACCCGCTCGCCCTCCCAGTGGATCGCGACGCGATCGCCATTGCCGGCTTCGACATGGCGGTCCACGCAGTTGTAGGCCACGTTGAGTGTTCCGCCGGTGAACCATTTGGCGAACGGTGCCTCAGACCAGTCCAGCACCTGGTCGAATGGCTTTGACCATGTCAGTCGGTTGGCCTGTTTGGCCCAGAACTCCAGCCGATCTTGCTCGGCCTCGCGGTACAGCTCGTCGCCGGCGTTGGCTTGCGCGGCGAACGCCGCGGACGGCGGGTAAGACACGGTTGCTGCATGGGTCTCGGTCACCTGGACGAGCGTAATCGGGATGGATCAGCGTCATGTCCGGGCATCGCTGTCGTTAAGAAGAAGTTTGCTTGCCAAGCCGACGGCCGAATGCACCCGGAGTCAGTGCGATCAGTTTTCGAGTCGCTCCAGGCAGTACAGCCGCGCCGGGGTTTGGTAGGAGACCGGCTTGGTTCCCGCCGGACACAACGCAGCATCCGTACTGCCGTCGATACGCGTGACGACCTTGATACCGGTGGCCGAGCCATCGCAGGAGGTTGCGACAAACGTCGGGTCCTTTTCCCCGGCGGATACCGCGTAGCACTGGTCCTGCTTGAGGTTGAGCAATAGGCACAAGGTGGTGGTCCCGTCGAAGAGAATCGAGTAATCGGAGCCCGCACGCTTGCCATCGGGGCACGTCGCCGAGGGACCGCCTCTGGCGGCGACCTCCAATGTCGAATCCGGTTTGTCGCAGTCCTGTGGTGCCGGAGTGAAATTGTTTTCCCGCATGGTGAAGGCACCGACGCATTGCCCGACATTTGCAGAACGAGCCGACTGTCCGACCCGTGAGGCGGAATTGGCTATCTGGCCCATGATCCCGAGCACACCGAGTCCCAGCAGGATCGACCCCACGACGATCAGTGCCGTGCCCGACGATCCACGTGGACGCGGCGCCGGGTAGCCGGCCGGGTAATACGGTGGGTAGGTTGGCGGCTGAGACGGCGGGTAACCACCCGGGTACGGACTCGGCGGCGGGTAACCGGGAGGACCCATCGGGTTGGCAGATGGAGGCAGCCGGCGGCTTCGTGAACGTTGCCGAAGACCGACGATCAACAAGATCAGTCCCACAATGGGAATGCCGAACAAAGCGATCAATTCCCCGGCGTGATAGGCGAGGCTGGTCTCGGCGAGATCGGCGACAGTCACCCGCAGATTGTAGTGGTCACTGCCGATCGGAGGAGGACGGCTTGCGTCGGTTGCGCATCGTGGCGGCGGCCGTGCTGCTGCTTGCCGTCACACCGCTGGCCGGCTGCGGGGTCGGCAATGTCCGCACCGACGTGGTGATCGTCAACGCCGGTGAACCGCAGAACCCGCTGATTCCGACGAATACCAATGACACCAACGGCGGTCGCATCATCGACCGGCTGTTCGAGGGCCTGATGTCCTACGACGCCAACGGCAGGCCCGAGCTAGAAGTTGCCCAGTCGATTGACACCACCGATGAGGTCAACTACCGGATCACCCTCAAGCCCGGGTGGACGTTCAGCGACGGCACACCGGTGACCGCGCATTCGTTCGTCGATGCCTGGAATTACGGCGCGTTGGCCGCCAACGCCCAACTACAGCAGAGCTTTTTCAGCCCGATCGCCGGTTTCGACGAAGTGGCCGCGGCGAAACCGAACGCGACCTCGATGTCCGGGTTGCACGTTGTCGACGACCACGAGTTCACCGTGCGGCTCAAGGCACCGACCATCGACTTCAAACTGCGGCTTGGGTTTTCGCCGTTTTACCCATTGCCGACTGCCGCGTTCAAGGACATGACGACCTTCGGCCAGCATCCGATTGGCAACGGCCCCTACAAGTTCGCCGATGCGCCCAGCGGCGCGGCCTGGCAACACAACGTCAAACTGGATCTGGCGGCCAATCCCGGCTACCACGGCGTCCGGCTACCGCAGAACAAGGGGCTGCGCTTCGTCTTCTACGCCAACCTGGACACCGCGTACGCCGACTTGCTGTCGAGCAATCTCGATGTGCTGGATACGATTCCGTCCAGCTTGCTGTCGGTCTACCGCCGAGATCTTGGTGATCGTTACGTCAGCGCGCCGGCCGCGGCGAACCAGACCCTCGACACCCCGCTGCGGCTGCCGCATTTCGGCGGAGAGGAAGGCAGGTTGCGCCGGCTGGCGATCTCGGCGGCCATCAACCGGGCACAGATTTGCCGCCAGATCTATGCCGGCGCGCGTGCACCGGCGCGTGAATTCACTGCAAGTTCGCTGCCCGGCTTTGACCCGCACATCGAGGGCAACGATGCACTCGACTTCGATCCGGACCGGGCGCGGCGGCTGTGGTCGCAGGCCGATGCGATTTCGAAATGGTCCGGCCGATACGCGATCGCCTACAACGCCGACGGCGGGCACCAGGAGTGGGTGGACGCGGTGGCCAACAACATCAAGAACATTTTGGGTATCGACGCGGTCGGCGCGCCGCAGCCGACCTTCGCCACGTTTCGCACCCAGGTCACCACCCGAAGCATAGCCACCGCTTTCCGCGCCGGTTGGCAGGGCGACTTCCCGTCGATGCTGGAGTTTTTGGAGCCGCTCTTCGTCACCGGGGCGGGCGCTGACGACGTCGGTTACTCCAACCCGCAATTCGACGCCGCGGTCGCCGCGGCCGAAGCCGCGCCCGACTTGCCGCAGTCGTTTGCCCTCACCAACGCTGCCCAGCGAATCCTGCTGCGGGACATGCCCGCCGTGCCGCTGTGGTACACGGTCAGTGTGGCCGGAACATCAGCGGCGGTTAGCCACGTCGCGCTGACCTGGAATGGCCTGCCCGACTACGAGCACATCGTCAAGGCCTGAGATGGGTTGGTATATCGCTCGCCGTGTCGCAATCATGGTTCCGGTTTTTCTCGGCGCCACCCTGCTGATCTATGGCATGGTCTTCCTGCTCCCCGGCGATCCAATTGCCGCACTGGGCGGTGACCGCCCGCTGAGTCCCGCGGTGGCCGCGCAACTGCGCGCCCAATACCACCTCAACGACCCGTTCCTGATGCAGTACGTGCATTATCTGGGCGGCATCGTTCACGGCGACCTGGGGCGGGCCTACTCCGGCCTGCCGGTTAGAGTTGTTCTCGCCCAAGCGTTTCCGGTGACCATCAGGCTCGCCTTGATTGCCCTGACAGTGGAGGCGGTGCTCGGAATCGGCTTCGGGGTGATCGCCGGGTTGCGGCAAGGCGGGATCTTCGACGCCACGGTACTGATCACGAGTCTGGTTGTCATTGCGGTCCCGATTTTCGTGTTGGGGTTTTTGGCGCAGTTCGTTTTCGGGGTCCGGTTAGGTGTCGCCGCGGTCACCGTCGGTGATCAGCCGACGTTCGGCCGGCTGCTGCTGCCCGGTGTGGTGCTCGGATCGGTGTCATTGGCTTACGTGGTCCGGTTGACCCGTTCTGCGGTGGCTGCCAACGCGCACGCCGACTATGTACGGACGGCGGCGGCCACCGGCTTGTCGCGGCCCAGGCTGGTCACCATCCACATCCTGCGCAACTCACTGATCCCGGTGGTGACGTTCTTGGGCGCCGACCTCGGGGCGCTGATGGGCGGAGCGATCGTCACTGAGGGCATCTTCAACATCCATGGCGTCGGGGGAGTGCTCTATCAGGCAGTCACCCGCCAGGAGGCGCCGACGGTGGTGTCGATCGTGACGGTGCTCGTGGTGATTTATCTGGTCACCAATCTGGTGGTGGATTTGCTGTACGCGGCGCTGGATCCCAGGATCCGCTATGGCTGATGGGGGCGCCGAAATGCGTGGCGGCGGCGGGTTTTGGCATGATGCCTGGCGGGGCTTACGGCGCCGTCCAAAATTCGTCATCGCGGCCGCGCTGATCTTGTTCTTTCTTGTGTTGGCGATATTTCCGGCGTTGTTCACATCCGCCGATCCCGGCTACGCCGACCCGTATCAGAGCCTGCTCGCACCGTCGGCGACGCATTGGTTCGGCACCGACCTGCAGGGCCACGACATCTACGCCCGCACGGTATACGGTGCCCGCGCCTCGATCACCGTCGGCGTTGGCGCCACCCTGCTGG
>NZ_JBAPPI010000010.1:0-2066 GCF_049280035.1 Mycobacterium sp.
CCCAGCCCGGCGACCAGTGGCGGCTGTCCAGCCCGCACGGCGGCTTACAGGTCGACCGCGATGGTGGCGACGTGCTGATGGTGGCGGGCAGCACCGGGCTGGCGCCGCTGCGCTCGATCGTCATGGATCTCACCCGCTGGGGCGTGAACCCGCGAGTGCACATGTTCTTCGGCGGCCGCTACCCATGCGAGCTCTACGACCTGCCCACGTTGTGGCAGATCGCCACACACAATCCCTGGCTGTCGGTGACACCGGTCTCCGAGCACGACGGCGACCCCGCCTGGGCCGCCGACTATCCCGATGTGACGCCGCCGCGCGGACTGCATCTGCGTCAGACCGGCAGGCTGATGGACGTCGTCACCAAATACGGCGGCTGGGGCGACCGGCAGATCCTGATCTGCGGTGGACCGGAGATGGTGCGCGCCACCAAGGCCGCGCTGATCGCTAAAGGGGCGTCGCCGGAGCGCGTCCAGCACGACCCGCTCTACAGCTAACCTTGCGTCGTGCACATCGTCACTTTGCGCGACCCGTCATCAAATCTCGAGGCCCAGTTCGTTCCGGACGCCGGCATGATCGGCGTCTCATTGACCGACGCGGGCGTCCAACTGCTCAGCCAGCGCCGCGGTCTGGCCGCCTATCTGGCCGACGGCAAAACGATGGGCATACCGATCCTGTACCCATGGGCAAATCGACTGGGCGCCAACACTTATACAGCGGAAGGCGCGACGGTCACGCTGACGCCCGGGCGCAACGGAGTGCGAGCCGATCCCAACGGACTGCCGATCCACGGTGTGCTGGCCGGCTATCCGGGTTGGCGGGTACGGGCCGAGTCGGCGAACGAGCTGACCGCTGAAGTGGACTTCGGCGCCGATCCAGAATTGCTGGCCAGCTTTCCGTTTCCACATCTGCTGGCGGTGACGGTGCGGCTCGCCGAACAGACGCTGACCGTGCGCACCGCCGTGACCCCCACCGGAGACAAGGCAGTTCCGCTGTGCTTCGGTTTCCACCCGTACCTGCAGCTGCCCGGGTTGTCGCGCGACCAGTGGATCATCGAGACCCCACCGCTGCGGCATCTGAAGCTCGACGGGCAGGGATTGCCGACCGGCGAGGCGACGCCGCAACCGGAGATCACCGAACCGTTGGGCGACAAGGCTTTTGACGACGGCTACGACGAGGTCGGCGACGGCGCCGTGTTCGCGGTGTCCGGCGGCGGCCACCGTCTCGAGGTGCACTTCGACCAGGGGTATCCGACCGCGCAGATCTTCGCGCCGCTGAGCGAAGACGTGGTGTGCTTCGAGCCGATGACGGCGCCCACCGATGCGCTATGCCGCGGCGGCTATCAGTCAGCGCGCCCGGGCGAGTCGGCGGTCGCTCAGTTTTCGATCCGGGTCGGCTGATCACCGAGCGTGAAACTGTGGCGAGAATTCCGCGATTTTTTCGCCGTGGATTCACACTGGGCGCAGGCCCGCACTCGCCGAGAGTTAGCGCCGCGGCTGCCAGACCACCACTGCGGTGCTCTTGGGCACCACCGCGACGTCGCGCCGCTGGTTGGCCCGCAGCGCCTCGATCTCGGCGGCCATCTCGGCCAGCCGTGACTGTAGCGCCGCGACCTGGTTGGTCAGTTCGATAATGCGTTTGATCCCAGCCAGATTGACGCCCTCATCATGGGACAGCCGTTGCACTTCGCGCAGCAGCTCGACGTCGTGCTCCGAATAACGGCGTCCACCACCGGAACTGCGGCGGGGGCTGACCAGCCCGAGCCGGTCGTAGGTACGCAGCGTCTGCGCATGCATACCGGCCAGCTCGGCGGCTACCGAGATCAAAAACGTTCGGGCTTCGTCTTTCTTGGCCATCAGCGATTACCTGCCCATCCGGCCCGCGGGTCGAAACCACTGGACCGTTCTGCAACGGCATAGGCCTCCAGCGCTTCTTTCGCGGCGCCTTCCAGGTTCGGCGGGACCGAGACTTTCACAGTGACCAGCAGGTCACCCTGACCGCCCGAACGCTTGGGCACACCTCGGCCGCGCACCCGCAGGATCCGACCGTCGGTAGTCCCCTTGGGCACC
>NZ_JBAPPI010000011.1:0-3830 GCF_049280035.1 Mycobacterium sp.
TCGCCGATTCACCGGTCGCGCCGGCCCCGACGATGGTGTGCAGCTCGTCGATGAAGGTGATGATCTGCCCGGCGGAGTTTTTGATGTCGTCGAGCACGGCCTTGAGGCGTTCCTCGAACTCGCCGCGATACTTGGCGCCGGCCACCATCGAGCCCAAGTCCAGCGAGACGACAGTCTTGTCGCGCAGGCTGTCGGGCACGTCGCCAGCGACGATGCGCTGCGCCAGGCCCTCGACGATCGCGGTCTTGCCGACGCCGGGCTCGCCGATCAGCACCGGGTTGTTCTTGGTGCGACGGCTCAAAACCTGGACGACGCGGCGAATCTCGTTGTCCCGCCCGATAACTGGGTCGAGTTTGCCTTCGCGGGCGCGGGCGGTCAGGTCGGTGGAGTACTTCTCCAGCGCCTGATAGGTGGCCTCCGGGTCGGGGTTGGTGACTCGCGCGCTGCCGCGGACCTTGACGAACGCGTCGCGCAACGCCTGCGGTGAGGCACCGTGTCCGGTCAACAGCTTGGCGACGTCGGAGTCGCCGGTGGCCAACCCCACCATCAGGTGCTCGGTGGAGACGTACTCGTCGTCCATCTCGGTCGCCAGTTGCTGCGCGGTGGTGATGGCAGCCAGCGATTCACGGGACAGCTGCGGTTGCGCGCTGGCGCCGCTGATCTGCGGCAGCCGGTCGACCAGGCGCTCGGCTTCAGTGCGGATAGTGGCGGGCTCGACACCGACAGCCTCCAGTAACGGCGCGGCGATCCCGTCGTTCTGCGTCAACAGCGCCAACAGCAGATGAGCCGGCCTGATCTCCGGGTTGCCGGCGGCGGTAGCCGCCTGCAGGGCCGACGTCAGGGCCGCCTGCGTCTTGGTTGTCGGGTTAAAAGAGTCCACTCCGGCCTCCATCTGGGTCTAAATGGGGTTAGCAAAATGCTTGTCGCGTTGTTCAACGCCGTCAAGGTTGAGTCTGTTCCGCTCAACTCTAGCGAATTTTTCCGGCAGCTGAACTCGAACGTATGATCGATCGGTGGGCGACCTCGCGTCGATCGGATACAACGGGCAGCCGGTCCGCAACCCGTTTCGGGTAGTGCGCCCGCCGATCACCGTGCTGGTTGACCTGACGGTGCTGTTTCCGCGGGAGCCGCACCGCTCGGGGCGGTATCACGCAGGCGGCCTGCAGCTACACAAAGTCGTCGAGGGCAGGCTGACCTGCTGGGGCATCTGCGAGCAGGGCGACTGGTGGGGGCTGGTGACCTACCCGATCGTCTACGGGCCCAAGCGCAAAACCGTCACGCACTGGGTTCCGGCCTGGGTGTTGCGCCGCAAGGCTTAGTGCCGGTCGAAGGCGGCTTCCAACTCTCGACCGTCGAACGCACTAGGGGCCGTGCCGTTTGTCGCGTACTGGTAGACCGCGACGCGGAAGATCTGGCTCAGCGCGCTAGAGATCACCGAGACCGCAAGGAATGCGGCCGCCGCGATGGCGAGGACGACGGCGCCCACCAGCGGCTGGTTGGCTTGAGACAGCAGGATGTAGCCCGTCATCCCGACGAACACGATCAGCATGAAGACGAACCCGCTAACCGCCCAGATAGCCACCGCCCCCGTCGCGCTCTCGCCCCAGCGTGCCTTCACCACCGCCGCCGAGCGTTTGAGCGCAGCTAACGGTCCGCTGCCTTCCAGCGCGAGTACTGGCACCACGAAGAACGTCGCAATCGACCAGGCCGCGCCGGCGATCCAGGCGCTGATTTTGCCCGCGAGCCCATTCTCTCTGAGCGCATACAGGATCAGGCCGACCGTCGTCGTCACCAGCGTCCAGCCGAGAATCGGGCCGATGCGCCCGAACGCGGCCGAGAGCCCCTCACTCACGCTGGTGTCCTCACCACGCATCGAGCGCACGGCGCAGGCAGCAAGCGCGACGTTGAAGAACACTGCGATGAACGTCGCGGCATACGCGGAGCCGAAGGCGGCGATGTAATAGATCGGGTCGTGCGTGTCGATGAGGTAATGAATCGGGTGTTTGTTGTCGATGACGTCCAGCACACCTCGCAAGCCCAGCGTCGGGACGCAGATCACGCCAGTCGCGACGATTCCCAAGATCGTCGAGAGGACCGGGAACAGCAACAGCGAGGCATCACTTTTAAGGACATCCCAGCTCTGGGCCGTCAGCGCCTTACCACGTTCTATTTTGCCCATCGACAGAGGTTAGCCCCGTTTCGGGCGGGAACTACCCGTTTTTCACACCCTTCACCCCGGCCGCGTTGACTCGCGATACCCACCCAGCCTGGGCAAAGGATCCGGTCCGGCACACACGCGACCGCCGTCGATGCGAAGATTCAGCCCGTGACAGGAAGTTGGGGTTCCGTGCTGACCACGCTGATTCCGCTGGCGCTCGTCGTCGCGGTCTCGCCGTTCTCAATCATCCCGGCGGTGCTGGTGTTACAAACGCCGCGACCGCGGCCGACGGGCCTCGCCTTCCTCGGCGGCTGGCTGGTGGGCCTGGCCGGGCTGACCGCGGTGTTCGTCGCGTCCTCCGGCGCGCTGGGCGGGCTGCGCAACTCTCCACCGACCTGGGCGTCCTGGCTGCGCGTCGTCGCCGGACTGGCGCTCATCGCGTACGGGATCTACGAGTGGCTGACCCGGCACGGCCACACCGAGTCGCCTAAGTGGATGCGGTCTTTCAGCACCCTGACGCCCGGGCGCGCGGGAGTAATAGGGCTGGTGCTGGTGGTGGTCCGGCCCGAGGTACTCACCATGTGCGCCTTGGCCGGTTTGACCATCGGCAGCGCCGGGCTCGGCATCGCGGCCGACGGGATAACTGGTGCGATTTTCCTCGCCGTTGCCTCATCCACGGTCGCCATCCCGGTGTTGGCCTACGCGGGCGCCGGTGACCGCCTCGACGAGCCAATGGCCCGGCTCAAGGACTGGATGGAAAAGAACAATGCCGCGCTGCTCGCAGGAATCCTCGTGCTGATCGGTTTGATGGTGTTGTATAACGGCGTTCACCGGCTGTAACGAGGGACGTTCAACCCCGCATAAAATCGTCGGGCGTGAGCCTCAACGACCGGGATGCGCTGGCGGTATTGCACGCCGCCATCGACCCGGACGACGCAAATGGGCTCATCGGCCGCTTTTACACGCGCTGGTTTTCCTTCGACGTTTCGCCGCGTGACCTGTTTCCACCGGACATGGCCGGCCAGCGGGCCGCCTTCGCCCACGCGTTGAACTGGGTCTACGGCGAGCTGGTTGCCCAGCGAGCGGAAGAACCGGTGGCGTTTTTGGCTCAGCTGGGACGCGACCATCGCAAATACGGGGTGCTGCCCGAGCATTACGAGACGTTAAGCCAGGCATTGCATGCGACCCTGCGCGACGAGTTGGCCGAGGCCTGGACCGACGCCGTCGACGCGGCCGCCCAGCAGTCGCTCAACCTGATCACCGGGGTGATGAGCGGCGCTGCGGACGCCGACGACGGGCCGGCCTGGTGGGAGGGCACGGTGCTCGAACACCTCCGGGTATCCCGCGACCTGGCGGTGGTCCGGCTGCAGTTGGACCGCGAGATGCCCTACCACGCCGGCCAGTACGTCAATGTTGCTGTGCCGCAGTGCCCGCGGCGGTGGCGATATCTGACGCCCGCCATTCCGCCGGATGACAGCGGTGCCATCGAGTTTCATGTCCGGGCGGTTTCGGGCGGCATGGTCAGCAACGCCGTCGTCAACGAGACCCAGCCCGGCGACCAGTGGCGGCTGTCCAGCCCGCACGGCGGCTTACAGGTCGACCGCGATGGTGGCGACGTGCTGATGGTGGCGGGCAGCACCGGGCTGGCGCCGCTGCGCTCGATCGTCATGGA
>NZ_JBAPPI010000012.1:0-3655 GCF_049280035.1 Mycobacterium sp.
GGGAAACATTGTGGCCCAGGGCAATAGCAATACCATCGGCTGCCGCATCGTGGTGGACGGTGTGGTCAAAGCCGAAAAAATCTCGCATGAAGTGAACGCGTTCACCTTCTGCGTGTTGAAGGGCGCATGATTAGCGAGCAGAGGAGCGCCGAGCACACTAGACCGCCATTCGTGCCGCGGACGATCCATCGGCTGGCGGTTCCCATCATCCTGGCGTGGTTGGCGATCGTTGTCCTGGTGAGTACCGCCGTTCCACCGCTGGAGCAGGTCGCGAAGCAACGTTCGGTATCAATGAGCCCCAAAGACGCACCATCGGTGCAAGCGATGACGGCGATGGGCCAGAAATTCAAGGAATCTGATTCCGACAGTTCCGCGATGATCGTCTTGGAAAGCCAGCAGAAACTCGGCGACGATGCGCACCGGTATTACAACAGCGTGATTCGTCAGCTGAAAGACGATCCGAAGCACGTGCAACACGTCCAGGATTTTTGGGGCGATCCGCTCACGGCGCCGGGGGCGCAAAGCTCCGACGGTAAATGCGTATACGTCCAACTCAACCTCGCCGGTAACCAAGGTACGACCTTGGGAGACGAATCGGTGGATGCTGTTCGCAGCATCGTGGACCGCACGCCGGCGCCAAAAGGTGTAACCACGTATGTGACTGGCCCGGCGGCGCTGGTGAAGGACATGAACCATAGTGGCAACAAAACCCTCTTGAAGATGACTGTTGTAACGCTTTTGGTGATCGTCACCATGTTGCTACTTGTCTACCGCTCCGTCATCACGGTGTTTCTTCTGCTCGTCATGGTCTTCATCGAATTGACGGCGGCGCGAGGAATTGTCGCGTTTCTTGGATATCACCACCTTATTGGGCTTTCCACATTTGCTGTTAATCTCCTGGTGTCCCTCGGGATTGCGGCTGGAACTGATTACGGCATCTTCTTTTTCGGCCGCTATCAAGAGGCCCGGCAGGTTGGCGAGGATCGTGAGACCGCTTTCTACACGACTTACCGCAGCGTCGCGCACGTTGTCTTGGCCTCCGGTTTGACGATCGCCGGCGCGATATTTTGTCTGAGCTTCTGCCGGATGCCGTATTTCCAAACGCTGGGCGTGCCTTGTGCAGTCGGCATGCTCGTGGCGGTGGCGGTGGCGCTCACGCTGGTTCCGGCCGTGATCATCGTCGGTGGACGCTTCGGTTTGTTCGACCCCAGACGAAAGATGCAGGTCCGTGGTTGGCGCCGGGTGGGCACCGCCATCGTGCGCTGGCCGTTGCCCATTCTCGCAGGGGCAGTTGCGATCGCACTTGTCGGCCTGTTGACGCTGCCGGGATATCGAGCCAGCTACAACGATCGGCTATATATACCCCACGATATCGCCGCTAATAAGGGGTATGACGCCGCCGAGCGACATTTTTCCCAGGCTCGAATGATGCCCGAAGTCATGATGGTCGACGCGGACCATGATTTGCGTGATCCGGCAGACTTCTTGGTCCTCGACAGACTGGCCAAAGGCATCTTCCGGGTTCCGGGAGTATCCAGGGTGCAGGCCATCACACGTCCCGAGGGCACGGCGATGGAGCATACGTCGATTCCGTTTCAGCTCAGCATGCAAAATGCCGGGCAGGTACAGACGATGAAATTCCAAAAAGCCCGTATGGACGACATGCTCAAGCAGGCCGACGAGCTCGAGGACACCATGAATCGCATGAGGCGCATGTACGACCTCATGAAAGAGCTCACCGATACCACACACAAAATGGTCGGTGAGACGAAGGAAATGCAGGCCGTCACCGAAGAATTGCGGGACGACATCGCAAACTTCGAGGACACCTGGCGGCCTATCCGCAGCTATTTCTACTGGGAAAAACACTGCTACGACATCCCGATATGTTTTTCGCTGCGATCTGTATTCGAGGCGGTTGATGGTGTCGACGAGATCGACGACAAGTTCCAAATTCTGACCAAAGACTTCGATAAACTTGATTCGCTGATGCCGCAGATGATCGCGGAGTTCCCGCCGATGATCGCCAGCATGGAGTCCATGCGGACGATGATGCTGACGATGCATAGCACCATGTCGGGGATCTTCGGGCAGATGGACGAGCTGAGCGATAACGCGACGGCCATGGGCAAAGCCTTCGACCGCGCCAAAAATGACGACTCGTTCTACCTGCCGCCGGAAGTCTTCAAGAACCCGGACTTCAAACGTGCCCTGAACAACTTCTTCTCGCCCGACGGCAAGGCCGTACGCCTCATCATCTCGCACCGGGGAGACCCAGCGACGCCGGAAGGCATTGCGCGCGTTGACTCGATCAGGCAGGCGGCCGAGGAGTCGATGAAGGGCACTCCTCTCGAGGACGCCAAGATCTACCTGGCCGGTACCGCCGCCACCTTCAAGGACTGGAAGGACGGTTCGAAATACGATCTGTGGATCGCCGGGATCGGTTCGCTGTGCCTGATTTTCATCATCATGCTGATCATCACCCGAAGCCTTATTGCCGCCCTGGTTATCGTTGGCACAGTTGCGGTTTCGTTGGGTGCGTCCTTCGGGCTCTCCGTGCTGGTTTGGCAGTACATCCTTGGGATCCAACTGCACTGGATGGTGTTGGCGATGTCGGTCATCGTCCTTTTGGCGGTGGGGTCTGACTACAACCTGCTGCTGGTGTCTCGGTTCAAAGAGGAGATTCACGCTGGGCTGAAGACGGGCATCATCCGCGCCATGGGCGGCACCGGCAAGGTGGTGACGTCGGCCGGTCTGGTGTTTGCGTTCACGATGTGCTCAATGGTGGTCAGCGACCTGCGGATCATCGGCCAAATGGGGACCACTGTCGGTCTGGGTCTGCTGTTCGACACCTTGGTGGTCCGCTCGTTCATGACGCCGTCCATCGCCGCGCTGCTGGGACGTTGGTTCTGGTGGCCGATCAAGGTCCGGCCCCGCCCCGCCAGCACCATGCTCCGGCCCACCGGGCCCCGCCCGGCAGTTCGGGAGCTGCTGGGCGAAAACAACGGCGAGGTGGCCAGGACGGCGCTGGGCAACGGCGAGGCCAAGACAGCCCGGTTACCAAAGGTGCAGTCGGAGTAGGTTATTGATTACCGCTGTTGGACCAGTCCGCCTGGCGGATGCTCGTCGACGTCTATCAGCGCACGAACCGCCGGACGGGATCCGTACGGCTGCAGCATCGTGCTGGCCGGCCGCGGCCGCACGTGTTGCGGCCACCAGAACCAACGCCCGAGCAGAATGGCCACCGAGGGCGTCATGAACGACCGCACGATCAAAGTGTCGAACAACAGGCCCAGAGCGATCGTGGTGCCCACCTGGGCCATAACCCGCAACGGGCCGAACACGAACGAGGCCATGGTGGCGGCGAACACCAGACCGGCAGCGGTCACCACCGAACCAGAGCCGGCCATGGCGCGGATGGTGCCCGTCTTCAGCCCGGCGCGAATCTCTTCCTTGAACCGGGATATCAGCAGCAGGTTGTAGTCCGACCCGACCGCCAACAGCAGGATGATCGCCATCGCCAGCACCATCCAGTGCAGTCTGATGCCGAGAAGGTACTGCCACACGAGCACCGAGAGGCCGAAGGAGGCGCCCAGCGAAAGCAACACGGTACCGACGATGACCAGGGCCGCGACCACGCTGCGGGTGATGATCA
>NZ_JBAPPI010000013.1:0-5381 GCF_049280035.1 Mycobacterium sp.
ACCTACGGGATCGTGTTGACCATCGCGCGCACGCTCGGTGAATACGGCGCGGTCCTCATAGTGTCGTCGAACCTGCCGGGAAAGTCCCAGACGTTGACGCTGCTGGTATCCGACCGCTACAACCGGGGCGCCGAGTACGGCGCCTACGCCCTGTCGACACTGCTGATGGCGGTCTCCGTGGTGGTTCTCGTCGTCCAGGTGATCCTCGATGCTCAGCGTAAACGTGCCACCAAGCAGGCGTGATGAGGAGGACTGGCGCTTATGACTAACGCGATCGTCGTGCGCGGCGCCAACAAACGCTACGGTGATTTCGTCGCATTGGACAATGTCGACTTCGAGGTGCCCGCCGGCTCACTGACGGCATTGCTGGGGCCCAGCGGTTCGGGCAAGTCGACTTTGTTGCGCGCGATCGCCGGGCTCGATCAGCCGGACAGCGGGACCATCACGATCAACGGCCGCGACGTCACCCGGGTACCGCCGCAGCGGCGCGACATCGGCTTCGTGTTTCAGCATTACGCAGCGTTCAAGCACATGACCGTCCGGGACAACATCGCCTTCGGGTTGAAGATCCGCCGGCGCCCCAAGGCTGAAATCGCCGAGAAAGTTGACAATCTGCTAAAGGTCGTGGGGCTCAGCGGTTTCCAAGGTCGCTATCCCAACCAGCTCTCCGGCGGTCAGCGCCAACGCATGGCACTGGCGCGGGCGCTGGCGGTCGACCCGCAAGTGCTGCTGCTTGACGAGCCGTTCGGGGCGCTGGACGCCAAGGTCCGCGAGGATCTGCGGGCCTGGTTGCGCCGGCTGCACGACGAAGTACATGTCACAACGGTTCTGGTCACCCACGACCAGGCTGAGGCGCTCGATGTGGCCGATCGGATTGCCGTGCTGCGCGACGGTCGCATCGAGCAAGTGGGATCCCCGACCGCCGTCTACGACACCCCGGCGAACGCGTTCGTGATGTCCTTTCTAGGTGCGGTGTCAACGCTGAACGGCATCCTGGTTCGCCCACACGACATCCGGGTGGGACGCAAACCCGACATGAAGATCGCCGCCGGCGACGGCACCGCCGAGGCCACCGGAGTCGTCCGTGCCACCATCGACCGCCTGGTGATGCTCGGCTTTGAGGTGCGCGTGGAGTTGACCAACGCCGCCACCGGCCGGCCATTCACCGCCCAAATCACCCGCGGCGACGCCGAGGCACTGGGCCTGCGGGATGGGGACACCGTGTACGTGCACGCCACCCGGGTGCCGCCGATCGCAGTCGGGGCGCCTGCGCCCAGCGACGACCGGGCCGACGAGGACCACAGCACGCTCACGACGCTGGGATGACGGCACCGCTACTTCACATTCCCGAGCAGTCGTTAACGTGCCCGCTACGGATTCGATTTCGCTAGCCATATGCGACTTGCGGCAACAGAAATGAGCACTAGGCTCTGCGCATGGCATCGCCGCTGAGCACTCAACGACTGCAGGTTAGTGATGAGGGCCTTCGTCTGGAAGCCAGCCCATGTCAGTCCCTTGCCGGGAAGCTGGCGGGTAATCGCGAGCCGACCAGTGTGGGATCGTCAGGGCTGGCGAGCGTAGCGGCGATCAACACCGCGCAGGCAGACGTCGCTGCGGCCAACATCCGCTGCACGTTTCGCGTGCAGGCGACTGCCGGCAAACTCTCGGCGGCCGCCGCCGGCTATACCGAGAACGAAGTCAGCTCGGCAGCGCAGGTGCAGGTGCTCGACATACCCACGGTGTGCTAATTGCTCTCGGCCACAACGCTGCCCACGCTCTCGCAAGTCCAGAGCTTGGACACCACGTATCTGCGCGAGGCGGCCGACTATTTTGAGCGCACCGGCAATCTGTGGGATGAGGTTTTCGCCGAAATCCATGCGGGAGTGTCGGCCCCTGGCGGTACACCTTGGCAGGGTCAGGCCGGGGTCGCCATGCACGAGCGCGCCAATTCCGACATGGTCAAGGTTCGCGGCGCGGCTTTTCAGTTGCACGAGGCCGCCGGAATCGCACGCCGCGGCGGCGAACAGTTGCAAGGTTGCAAAGCGGAAGTGCTTGAGGCCGTGCAGGAGGTGCGCGCGGCCGGCTTCGATGTCGGTGAGGATTATTCGGTCACCGATCGTTCCCAAGGTGGTTCAATCGAGTTTCGAGCGCAGCGAGCCGCACAGGCGCAAGGGCACGCCGCCTTCATCGGTCACCGGGTAGGCGCACTGGCCGCCAACGATCAAGAAATCGCCGCGCAAATCACCGCCGCGACCAAAGGCATCGACAACCTCACCTTCACCGAGTCGCCCGGCGTCGATGACACGATCACCAGTGACGACAAGCACAACGGGGTTCAACTCGTTGACCACCACTTCAAAGACGCGCCGAACCCGGCACCCGATCCGCCGCCGGGCGGCTGGAGTAACGACCCGCTAATGAGGGCCGCCCAAAAAATCGCCTACGGACACGCGGGGACCGACCACATGGATGATTTTCCCGATATGACGCGAGATCAGCTCGCCGACTTGGTCTACGGAAAAATGAAAAGATCCATTGACAATCCCGGAGGACTGCGCCTCGGGGTCAGCAATAGCGACGGTGCGCCCGTCATCTACGACCCCAAAGATAACGTGATGATTGTTCGGGACCCGGGTGGTGCCGACGCCGGCACAGTGTTCAAACCGGACCTGCAGAGGGACCCCAATTTTGTCAGTGACAAGTTCGGCTGGAACGAACCGTCATTCAAGGAGGGCCAGCTCGCCGACGGGCCTCGTCCAGCCCCGGCCGAGTCGCCGAGACCAGTCGAAGGCCCCGTGAAACCGCGCCCAGCCGTGCCGCCGGCGCCTCCGGAACCCGCGCCCGTACACCCTCCGCCTGTCCGGCCGGTACCGGTTGAGCCACCAGCACTGCGGCCTGGTCCGTCCGTCGGTGGTTTTGGCGGCGGAGGAATTGGATTACCGGGACCGGCACTCGGTCCGGCCCATGAACCGACCGAGTAGAAAACCAGACGAACAATTGGATCTTTTGCCCAAGCCAAATTGGAGAGCCATGACGGACCTTGAACACGTAGCGATCAATCTGACGGATGAAGAACGTGAACTCATGGTTCTTGCTCTCAACGAGTATGCCGGCACGGCGCAACACACCTATCAGCTGCTCGGCCCGGTGCTGGGGCAGTCGAATTTAGATGAGTGGGGCCACCTCGTTAGCCGGCTGAAGGAGGCCGTCAAAAGCAAGGAACCGCTGTCTGATCTGGATTGGGCGCGTGCGATGTTTTTGACCGACATTTCGTTTGGGAGCACTCTGGTCGGCTCGGGCCTGCGTTTCGGACGGTCTGCCGATGAGTACTGGTTTCCGATACTCCGGTCGATCCAAGAGAAAGTCAGCAGTCGCGAGCGCTTTGATCTGCTCGTGCGGAACGCCAGCTCCTCATGCGCCGAGTAGTAACGCGTTGACTTGACATTGGAGAGTGATGACGGACCCTGAACGTTTGGCGATCGATCTGACCGACGAAGAACGTAAGCTCATTGTTCTTGCTCTCAACGAGTATGGCGGGACGGCGCAACACACGTATCAGCTGCTGTGCCCCGCGTTGGGCCAGTCGAATGAAGATCAGTGGGCCCGCCTCGTTAACCGGCTGATAGAAGCTATCAAGAACAGGGAGCCGTTGTCTGATCTGGATTGGGCGCGTGCGATGTTGTTGACCGACATTTGCTTTGGAAGCACTCTGGTCGGCTCGGGCCTGCGTTTCGGTCGGTCCGCCGATCACTACTGGTTCGAGATACTGCGCTCACTCCAAGAAAAAGTCAGCAGCCGCGAGCGGTTTGATCTGCTCGTCCAGAGAGCTAGTTGCTCACGCGCCGAGTAGTCACGTAGCCAGACTGCGTCAGACCTTAGGCGGCGATGCGCTCGGCTACCGCCTCATCGAAGCGATCCAGTACTGTCTCGACCACCAGCCGATGCGCGCCTAGTGGCGCTGTCATCGGAATGCCTTCCGCTTCAGCGCATCTGGCAACCCGATCAGTTACGCGCCCAGGCGCCAAGAACCACGGTGCGATCACCATGCGGCGTGCGCCGCGGCGCCGGAGTCTCTCGGCGACCTCCGCCACCGAGGGACCGGATCCGGTCGCGAAAGCGGTTGTCGCGCCGGCCCATCGGGTTCCTGCCCTCAGCATGTTCGCGACCCGAGCGGTGCGCTCATTAGCCGCGGAATGCGTCGAGCCGATCGCCACCACCAGCACCCCCAACATCGGGTCGAGCGTGCTGACTGCCAACTCGGCAAGCCGCTGGTGCAGCACGGACACCAGCCGATCGTCCTCGCCCAGGACGTCGGCCTGTCGCACAGCTACACCCGAACTCGCGATCTGCCGGGGGATGTCGGTGCGAGCATGGTAGGCGTCGGCCAGCAGCAACGGGGTGACCACCGCGCCCGGCCTGAGCACGTCAACCAGACGTGGAGTGTTCAACTCGCAGAACGCCACACGCACTCCCAGGCCGGGCCGCATGAAGCGAATTTGATTGGCGACGGCGCGGGCATTGGCCGCCGACCGTGGATCTGCGCTGCCATGCGCGGCCAGCACCAGGGTGGTCACGACGCGTGCAACCCGCATTCGGTCTTCGACAGCCCCTGCCAGCGTCCACTGCGCGGATCCGCACCCTCGACTACCTTCGCCGTGCAAGGAGCACAGCCGATCGACGGATAACCCTCGTAGACAAGCGGATTGACCAGCACATCGTTTTCGTCGATGTAGGCCTGCATGTCGTCGTCAGTCCACGCGGCCAGCGGGTTGATCTTCACCAAACCGAACGCCTCGTCGAAGCTGATCAGCGGTGCGTTGGCGCGAGTCGGCGCCTCCACGCGGCGCAGCCCGGTCACCCATGCCGAGTAACCGCGCAGCGCCTTGGACAACGGGGCGACCTTGCGAAGCTGGCAGCATTCGTTGGGTTCGCGAGCGAATAGGTCTTTGCCCAGCAGCTGGTCTTGCTCTGCGACCGTGTGCTCGGGCGTGACGTTGAGCACCCGGACGTCGTAGACCGCCTCGATCGCGTCACGGGTGCCGATGGTCTCCACGAAGTGATACCCAGTGTCCAAGAACATCACTGGCACACCCGGGCGTACCTTCGCTGCCAGATCGACGAGCACCGCGTCCTGCATATTCGAGGCCACGATGTAGTTGCACGTCGCCGAGGGCCGGGGCCCCCTGACACCGCCGAAGTGCTCGTCGGTCCAGCGCAACAGGTCGCTGGCGCTGGCGCCTGCCAGCTCGGCGGCACCCCGCTCGGCCAGTTCGCGTAATTCCGCTTCCGTCAAACCTTTCGCCTCCCCGCTCATCTGCGCGGCTCCTCTCGCATCGCTGCGCTCTGCATCGTCGCCGCGCGGCTCATCGCAGATCCGCCTC
>NZ_JBAPPI010000014.1:0-2004 GCF_049280035.1 Mycobacterium sp.
GATCTGGGTCACCGACAGCACGCCCCACTTGCCCTCGACCCGATGCACCCGCAGGCAGATCGTGGCCAGGAACGGCAACGCGACACACGCGGCGAGGAGGCTGAACGCGAGGCCAACCCGTACCCGCAGCTTGTTGGCGATGAGAAAGTCGGCGATGTCCCGCGCGCTCGAGGTCGGTGACAGCGGCGGTATGAGCTTGCCGATCAGCATGAAGAAGACGAAGAAGAGGACGAGCATGACGATTCCCCCCCACGCGGCGATGCGTTGGAGTTTCAGATCCATGGCCGAATCCTAGGACTAATCCGCTCAATGTTTAACTGATTTGGCGAAGCGGCCTCAGCCCGCCTGCCCGAAGAGGGAACCCAGCCGGTCGGGAGCGCTCCCATGCAAGACCAACTCGTCGGCCCCCGCTTCTAGGTAGCGTTGGAATACTTGGTGGCAGGCCGGCGCCGATCCGATCGCAGCCGCCTCGCCGGTCCACGCCGCGGGCAACCGCGATGCGACCTCGACGAGTTCCTCCCGGGTGAGCACGGAGTCCGCCGAACCTCTGATCCCGGCGAGCAGCGGATGGGATCGCAACCGCGTCAGCGGCTCCGGATCCCAACCGTTGACGGTCGCCAATCGCTCTCCGAAGCCCGGAATCTGGTAGTAGGTCACCGCCCGCGCTCCGACCACCGCGAGTTCTTCGTCGGGAGGGAGCCCGCAGGCCACCACGACGGTGGCGTACACACGCACGCTGGCCGCCGGCCGCCCGGCCGCGCGTTCGGCGGCGCGCACGAGATCCACCGATCGCCGCACGGCGGCAGTCGTCAGGAACGGATGCAGCAGCACGCCGTCGAAGTGGCGGCCCGCGAGCTCCAGGCCCTTGGGCCCGATCGCCGCGAAGACCAGCGGAGGCACCGGTTGATCAGGTAAGTCGTTCAGCCGTAGTGAGGGGTAGGTGCCCGCGGGCCCGTCGTAGCGCACCTTCTTCCCCCGGCACAGCCGACGGAAGATGTCGGCGTGGTCGACGATCGAGGCGTTCGTGGCCCTCGGCAACCCGACGGCCTTCCACATGGCGTCCACCGAGCGTCCGACGCCAAGGATGAACCGCCCGCCCGAGAGCGCCTGAGCCGTCATCGCCAGCGACGCCAGCAACGCGGGATGCCGCGATTGCAAATGCGTTATGCCCGAGGCGATTCGGATTCTCGACGTGATCTGGCTGACCGCGCCTGTGATCACCCCGAGGTCCTTGGTACCCCACCGCTCGCTGAGCCATATCGTGCGCAGGCCGAGGCGCTCGGCGGCCTGTGCTTGGCTGACCACGGCGCCGGGATCGGTGACACGTCCGGGAAGCACGTAGGCCCCGAGGGCTGGACTACTCGACCGACTGCCATCCATGACCGCTATTCTGACAGTAGTGTTCAGAATGTTGGCAAGGGGTTCGGAGATGGCGTATGGGTCGACGCGCGGCGACGTCGGCGACCGGGTGGGCGACGTGATGCAGAGCTGGCTGCCTCCCCGGCTGGCGGCTTCAGGAGCGACGGCCTTCGAGATCTCCGACTTCACCGCCCCGCAGGCCGGTTACTCCGGGCGAACGGTGGTCTTCACCGCCGGCTGGATCGACCAAGCCGGCGTGCGCCACACCGAGGATCTGGTGTTGCGCGCACAGGCCGAGGACCACCAGTTGTTCACTGTGCCCGATGCTCCGCGGCAGGCCGAAGTGATGCAACGACTTGGCGCGCAGGGCATTCCAGTTCCCGATATCGTTGGCATCGAACGCGACGCAGCTGTTTTGGGGTCGCCGTTTTATCTGATGCGCCGGGTGCGGGGACGGACGCCATCGTACATTCCGAGTTGGCACAAGCGGGGCTGGACCGTCGACCTAGCCGCTACTGAGCGGGCGTTGTTGTGCGACAACGGGCTACGCGCACTAGTCGATGTGCACCGCGTCGACGACCCCGACACATTGCGTTTCCTCCGTGGCGAAGCCGACCCCACCCGCACGGCGTTGCAACGCTACCT
>NZ_JBAPPI010000015.1:0-7110 GCF_049280035.1 Mycobacterium sp.
GCGCGCGAACGAGGCTTCGACAAGGTGACCATCGACGAGATCTGCGCCGAGGCCGGAATTTCACCACGCACGTTCTTCAATTACTTCCCCAACAAGGAATCGGCGATCGCCTACGGTCCCTCTGACATACCCGCCGAGCTGGTCGCCGATTTCGTCGCAGCCGGACCCGCTCCTTATTCGGTAGTCCTGGCCGAGCTGATCACTCTGGCGGCCCACCATCTCCGCGACATGCCACCGGCGCGCGAACAAGCAGAAGGCATGCTGGAACTCGCCAAAACAACCCCCGCGGTGTTGTCGGCTTTTCTCGCGGACTTGGAGCGGTTTCAAAACCATTTGACTGACGTTGTAGCCCGCCGCCAGGCGATGGGGCCCGACGACGAGATCCCCGCGTTGATCTCGGCGCTGGCCTTGACGGCCGTACGTTCCGGCATCGAAAGCTGGACCAGCGGCGGGCCCAAGGATGCGGACGACACACCGATGCCGTACGTCGAGCGCGCTGCTGTGCTGGTCAACAGCATTTTTACGGAGTGATCTTAAACACTCTAACTTAAATGTTGCACATTCTGCAAAAAATGCACAGTATGTAGTATGGTCGGCCGGCGGTGCTTGACACCGGTTCCACAGTTCGAGGCAGCTCGGTGGCGGCGGTTCCACTGCAATCACCGAGGCCGGTTGTGGCGCAACGCAATCCGCTGGAAGCCGACCGCATCGCCATGCCCGACCAGGAAGGACATCACCTAGTGCAGGTATCCAAGGTTGTCCGCAACGCGTGGTTGCCGCTGTTGATCGTGGCGGTCGTCGTGGTCGGCGGCTTCACCGTGGCCCGGGTCAAGTCATTCTTCGGCGCCGAGAACGCCGCGAGCGTGACAAGCGCACGGGTGGACGACTCCAAGCCATTCAAGCCCAAGGTCGTCAAATACGAGATCTTCGGATCGGCGCCGCGCGCGAACGTGAACTACCTGGATTTGAGCGCCGATCCGCGGCGGGTAGACGGAGCCGTGCTGCCCTGGACATTAGTCCTTAGCACGACCGCCCCATCGGTGTTCCCGAACATCTCGGCACAAAGCGACGGTGACTACCTCGGTTGCCGTATCACCATCGATAACGAGGTCAAGGCCGAGAAACTATCCAACGGCGTGCACGCCCTGACCTTCTGCTTGGTGAAATCAGCATGAGCACGACCACTGAAGACACGGCCGACGCCCGGACCGACTCCATTCCCGTCACCAAACATGCAGCGCGGGCTGCGATTCCGCGGTTCATCCGCACGTTCGCCGTACCCATCATCCTGGGCTGGATCGCGATCATCGCGGTGCTCAACACCGTTGTCCCGCAACTCGACATCGTCGGGCAGATGCGCTCGGTGTCGATGAGCCCCGATGACGCGCAATCGGTCATCGCGACCAAGCACGTGGGTGAGGTATTCGGCGAGTACAAGTCGAACAGCTCGGTGATGATCGTTCTGGAGGGCCAAAACCCGCTCGGCAACGCGGCGCACACGTACTACGACCAGATAGTCAAAAAGCTCGACGCCGACACCAAACACGTTGAACACGTTCAGGACTTGTGGAGCGACCCGCTGACCGGGGCGGGTGCCCAGAGCAACGACGGCAAGGCCGCCTACGTCCAGGTCTACCTCGCCGGTAACCAGGGTGAAGCGCTGGCCAACGAATCGGTCGAGGCCGTCCAACAGATCGTCAAAAGCGTGCCCGCACCCACCGGCGTCAAGGCCTACGTGACCGGACCTGCAGCATTGTCGGCGGATCAACACATCGCCGGTGACCGCAGCCTGCAAGTGATCACAACCGTCACGTTCTTGGTCATCATTTCGATGCTGCTATTGGTCTACCGGTCGATCATCACGATGCTGCTCACGCTGGCGATGGTCATGCTCGAGCTCACGGCTGCCCGCGGAATGGTCGCCTTCCTCGGCTACCACAAGATCATCGGGCTCTCCACGTTCGCGACGAACCTGTTGGTCACGTTGGCGATCGCGGCCGCCACCGACTATGCGATCTTCCTGATAGGCCGCTATCAGGAAGCCCGCGGTGCAGGCGAGTCCCGAGAAGATGCGTACTACAGCATGTTTGGCGGCACCGCACACGTCGTACTCGGCTCGGGCATGACCATCGCCGGCGCGACGTTCTGCCTGCACTTCACCAACCTGCCCTACTTCCAGACGCTGGGTATCCCGTTGGCCATCGGCATGGTGGTCGTAGTCGCGGCGGCATTGACGCTCGGCCCCGCAGTCATCTCTGTGGCAACGCGCTTCCGGCAGATACTCGAGCCCCAGCGAACGCAGCGCATTCGCGGCTGGCGCAAAATCGGCGCGGTCGTCGTCCGATGGCCCGGCCCGATCCTGATCGTGACGATCGCGGTCGCGCTCGTCGGCCTGCTCGCCCTGCCCGGCTACCAGACCAACTACAACGACCGCAAATACCTGCCCGCCGATCTGCCGGCGAACGCCGGCTACGCCGCAGCGGATCGACACTTCTCCCAGGCGCGGATGAATCCCGAGCTTTTAATGATCGAAAGTGACCACGATCTACGCAATTCCGCAGACTTCCTGGTCATCGACAAAATCGCCAAGGCGATCTTTCGGGTGCCCGGAATCGGTCGCGTGCAGGCCATCACGCGGCCCCAAGGCACACCGATCGAACACACCTCGATCCCATTTCAGATCAGCATGCAGGGCGTCACCCAACAGCTGAACCAAAAATACCAACAAGACCAGATGGCCGACATGCTCAAGCAGGCCGACGAGATGCAGACCACGATCGACAGCATGGTGAAGATGGAAAGTCTGACCCAGCAGATGACCGACGACATGCACGCCATGGTGAAAAAGATGCACGAGATGACCATCGATGTCGCCGAATTACGGGATCACATGGCCGATTTCGAAGACTTCTTCCGGCCTATTCGCAGCTACTTCTACTGGGAGAAGCACTGCTTCGATATCCCGGTGTGCTGGTCTCTTCGCTCCGTCTTCGACGGCCTCGACGGCATCGACACGATGACCGACGACATCCAGAGCCTGCTGCCGATCATGGATCACCTCGACACTGTGATGCCCCAGCTGACCGCGTTGATGCCCGACATGATCGCGAACATGAAAAGCATGAAGACGACGATGCTGACGATGTACTCGACCCAAAAAGGTCTGCAGGATCAGCAGACCGAGTCGCAGAAAAACTCGAGCGCCATGGGCAAGGCATTTGACGCATCCAAGAACGACGACTCGTTCTACCTCCCTCCGGAGACCTTCAACAACGCCGAGTTCAAGCGTGGTATGAAGAATTTCCTCTCGCCTGACGGCCACGCCGTGCGGTTCATCATCAGCCATCAGGGTGATCCGATGACAGCGGAAGGGATTTCACATATCGATGCGATCAAGAAGGCGGCGACGGAAGCACTGAAGGGTACCCCGCTGGAGGGCTCGAAGATCTATCTCGGCGGCACCGCGGCCACCTTCAAGGACATGCACGACGGCAGCGACTACGACCTGTTGATCGCCGGAATCGCTTCACTGTGCCTGATTTTCATCATCATGCTGATCATCACGCGAAGTGTGGTGGCGTCGGCGGTGATCGTGGGCACCGTCGTGCTTTCTCTAGGAGCGTCTTTCGGACTTTCGGTGCTCATCTGGCAGCACCTGATCGGTATCGAACTGCATTGGATGGTGCTCGCTATGTCGGTGATCATCCTGCTCGCGGTCGGTGCCGACTACAACCTGCTGTTGGTGTCGCGGTTCAAGGAGGAGATCCACGCCGGCTTGAATACCGGGATCATCCGATCGATGGGCGGTACCGGATCGGTCGTCACCTCGGCGGGGCTGGTGTTCGCGTTCACGATGATGACGATGGCGGTCAGCCAGCTGACGGTCATCGGCCAGGTGGGCACCACCATCGGCCTCGGCCTGCTCTTTGACACGCTTGTCGTCCGGTCGCTGATGACGCCATCGATTGCCGCGCTGCTGGGCAAGTGGTTCTGGTGGCCACAGATGCTCCGGCAACGGCCGGTCCCCTCTCCGTGGCCCACGCCGGCCAAGAAGGCTGAATCCTTAATCCCTGCTTGATCGAAGGCGCTTAGGCTGCCGAATTTAAAGCATGGTGCTCAAGCCGACCTGGGCATACGCTGCCGTAAAGAGAGGGAAGCATGCGCCCAGGGATTGTGTCTCGCGCGTCGGTCGGGTTCGTTGCCTGTGCGGCCGCGATCGCGGTGGCGTCACCGACCCTCGCCGATCCGAGCGACCAGATCCCCGGCAATGGCGTGTTCCAGGTGGGACCTGACATTGCACCAGGCACCTACCAGACGCAGGGGCCGTCGAACCCCCTTATCCTCGTCTTCGGTCGGGTTTCCCCGCTTTCCACGTGCTCATGGAAGACGCACAGCACCGCTGGGGCGGGTGACGACGACATAGTCGACTCAAACACCTCTATGGGTCCGATGTACGCGAAGGTCCCGGCAACGGTAGCGGCCTTCGAGACGATGAACTGTAAACTCTGGACCCGGGTCTCGTAGGGCAGTGGCCAAACTGGTCCAGTTACTGAGATGCCCAGCTGCGCAGGGACGCCCGCGTCCTGTCGCGGCCCTCGGGTGATGGGTCGAACGGAATCGCGACGAACTCGTCGACAGCCGCCGCGCGCACCTCATCGAGCCTGTCGCGCACCGTGGCTTCGTCACCGATTAACGCGGCGTCTTCCGGCCCGGCATAGCCTTCACGATCCAACATCGCGCGGTAAGAGGGCAACTGGCCGTACATCGCGAACTGCTCGGCCGCCAGTGAGCGCACCGCGGCCACGTCATCGGTGATGGCGACGGGCAGCGCCGCAGCAACGCTGACAGCTCCGTCGGGGCGGCCGGCCTCGGCTGCCGCGGTTCGCATCGTGGGCCCGATGTGCTCCTTGAGCGTCTTGGGTCCGGTCATCCAGGTGATGGTTCCGGCGGTGCGTCGGCCGGTCAGTCGCAGCATCTGCGGGCCCAGTGCCGCGACGTAGACGTCGGGCGTGGGTGCGGCGGGAATCTGCAGCGCGCCTCTGGTTGTCAGCATCTCGCCGGTCGCATTGACCGGTTCCCCGGCGAGCAGCGGAAGCAAGCCGTCAAGGTACTCGCTGAGGCGGCGCACCGATCGGTCCCAGGAGATTCCCCACATGCCTTCGGTCACGGCGCGGTGGGTGACACCGACACCGAGGGTGAACCGCCCGCCGGCGATCAGGTTGAGCGTCAGCGCGCGCTGCGCCATCAGCATCGGGTGCTGGTTCTGGATCGGCACCACCCCGCTGGCGACCTTGATGTCGCTCACCTCATGCATCGCTGCGGCCAGCACGGTCAGCAGGTCGAGGTCGTACGGCATCTGCGTCATCCAGACCCGCGCGAACCCGTCGTCGCGCGCTTGGGTGAGCTCACGGATACAACTGTCGACAGGCGACTTATTGGACAGGTTCGCCATCAAGCTTATTTGCACGAGAGGAAATCCTAGTCGCCCGGTCGCGTGTGGTCTCGAGTCGCTGTCGATGGCGGTTAGCGGGTTCCACCGCCAATGGTCATTGCGATCACGCTGATTTCCACGGCTGTACTACGGCAGACCAGCCGTTACGCTCCAATCCCCAAGCCTGGTGGCAACCAACCAGCGTCGAAAAGCAAGTTCAATCACCGGTTATCGGCGAACTTCTCCGGTTTCGGATCCAAATGTGGAGGCGGCAATGACAGAGCCTACGCGGCCATCAACGCGTCGCCGCAAACTTCCCTTCTCGATTCCCCGGCTCAATATCGTCGGTATTGCCGCCGTCATCCTTGCAGCGATCCTGATCACGGTTCACAACTTGCACGGCGACAATTCGCCGAACCAGATTCTCAACGTGTCCTACGATCCGACCCGAGAATTGTACGCAGCGCTCGACAAGACCTTCGTCGACGACTACCGGCGGCAGACAGGTGTCGTGCTGGAAGTCAAGCAGTCGCACGGCGGTTCCGGACGGCAGGCAGCCGAAGTCATCAACGGCAACCAGAAGGCCGACGTGGTGTCGCTCGCGTTGCCGAGCGATGTTGACGCGCTTCGCAAGCGCGGACTGATCGCCCCAAACTGGCGGCAACGTCTGCCCAACAATTCCGTTCCCTACACGTCGACGATCGTCTTCGTCGTCCACAAAGACAATCCAAAGGACATCCACGACTGGCCGGATCTGATCAAGGATGGCGTCGAGATCGTCTCACCCAACCCGCGGACATCAGGCAACGGCAAACTGAGCGTTCTCGCGGCCTGGGGTTCGGTCAAGACGCGCGGCGGCAGCGATGCGCAAGCCGCCGACTTTGTCAGCGCGTTGTTGGGCCACGTCGTGGCTGCCGACGTGGGAGCGCGCGGTGGCGCCATTTCTTTTGCGGTGGAAAAGATCGGTGACGTACACCTGACGTGGGAGAACGAAGCCCTGCGGGAGGTCGCGGAGAACAAAGACCAACTTGAAATCGTCTATCCGCCAGTCAGTATCCGCGCCGAACCGGCTGTCGCGTGGGTCGACGCGAACCTTGGGAATAAGAAAGTCGCGTCCTATGCCAAGGCGTATTTGGAGTACCTCTACACCGACTCCGCGCAGGAGACCATCGCTCAACTCGGCTATCGTCCGCTGAAATCGGAGATCTTGGCTAGACATGCGGATCGGTTACCCGGCATCAAGCTGTTCCCCATCACCGCGATCGCCAACAGCTGGTACGACGCGCAGGAGAAATTCTTCGGCAGCAACGGCATCTACGACGTGGTCTCATCTGCTCCGGCCAGACTCGCGTCTGCACATCCGCGACGAAAGACGAAGGCACCATGAGCATTTCGGCCAGTCTGAGGAATCTGAACTATGACGGGGTGAAAGGGCGTCGTGATCTCATTGCCGGGCTCACTGTTGCGGCAGTTTCGTTGCCGCAAGGCATAACCTATGCGCTGGTTGCCGGGGTCGATCCCAAATTCGGTGTGTACTCGTCGATCGTGGTGACATTCGTGGCCTCGGTTTTCGGATCGTCCTCGCATCTCATCAACGGACCGACGAGTGCGATATCGCTTCTTGGGTTCAGCTCCATGGCATTTCTGGACCCCGAGAATCGCACCGTTCTGTTCGAGGC
>NZ_JBAPPI010000016.1:0-9085 GCF_049280035.1 Mycobacterium sp.
TCGACAGTGAGGAATTCTTCTTCGTCTACCGGGCCCGACGGTTCGAACCGTCCACCGCCGGGCGGACCGAGCTGGAGAACCGCTACATCCACTGCCACCGCTGGTGTGATGCTGCCGACATCGCCGAGCTGGTTGCCGCCGGCGAGACGGTGTACCCGTTGCAGCTCGCCGAACTGCTCACCGAGGCGATCGCGCTGGCCGGGGCTCCGGATCGGGCTCGCCAGCTGCAGTCCATCCGCTGACTACCTACCCCTACATCACTAGATGTAAGATGATGTCATGCGGACGCAGATCACGCTCAACGATGAGGAACTCGAACTCCTCGATCGCGCTGCCGCGGCAAGTGGCGCATCCAGATCCGAGCTCATCCGTCGGGCAATACACACCGCGTACGGAAGCCGAAGCACGGAAGAGCGGACGGCGGCCCTGAAGCGAAGCGCGGGCTCCTGGCGAGGACGGGACTTCACCGGCGCGGAATACGTCGACGCCGTTCGCGGCGACCTCAACGAGCGCTTGAGCCGGCTCGGCCTGGTGTGAAGCTGATTGACACCACCATCGCTGTCGACCACTTGCGGGGCGAGCCCGCGGCCGTCGATCTACTCGCGGCGCTGATCGACAGCGGCGAGGACGTCGTGGCGAGCGAACTGGTCCGTTTCGAGCTCCTTGCCGGCATACGAGACAAGGAGCTCGAGGTTTTTGAGGAGTTTTGCTCCGCCCTACATTGGGCCGCGGTGACCAAGGACGTGGCCCGCGTCGGTGGACGACTCGCCCGTCAGTACCGACGCAGCCACAGTGGTATTGGCGCGGTCGACTACCTGATCGCCGCGACCGCGATCGTCGTCGACGCCGGCCTGCTCACGACGAATGTGCGGCACTTCCCGATGTTCGCCGGGCTGACGGCCCCGTACTGACATTTCTCCGGCTGAGCCGCATCACTAGACTGGGTTGACACCAGCTAAAAGGAGATCAGCAGTGGACACCGCCGCTTCGCCGAACGGCGCGACCGGCAGCGGGCAGACCGGAACCGCGCGGGTCAAGCGCGGGATGGCCGAGATGCTCAAGGGCGGCGTCATCATGGACGTCGTCACGCCGGAGCAGGCCCGCATCGCCGAGGGCGCCGGCGCCGTCGCAGTGATGGCGCTGGAGCGGGTGCCTGCCGATATCCGCGCCCAGGGCGGGGTGTCGCGGATGAGCGACCCGGACATGATCGAGGGCATCATCTCTGCGGTCACCATCCCGGTGATGGCCAAGGCCCGCATCGGGCATTTCGTCGAGGCGCAGATCCTGCAGAGCCTGGGCGTGGACTACATCGACGAATCCGAAGTGCTCACCCCGGCTGACTACGCCCACCACATCGACAAGTGGAAGTTCACCGTGCCGTTCGTTTGTGGCGCGACCAACCTCGGTGAGGCGCTGCGGCGGATCAACGAGGGCGCGGCGATGATCCGCTCCAAAGGTGAAGCCGGCACCGGTGACGTGTCCAACGCCACCACTCATATGCGTGCGATCGGCGGAGAGATCCGCCGGCTGGGCTCATTGTCCGACGACGAGTTATATGTGGCGGCAAAGGAACTCGCGGCGCCTTACGATCTCGTCGTGGAGGTGGCGCGGGCCGGCAAGCTGCCGGTCACGCTGTTCACCGCCGGCGGCATCGCCACCCCGGCCGACGCCGCGATGATGATGCAGCTCGGTGCCGAAGGGGTTTTCGTCGGCTCGGGTATCTTCAAGTCCGGCGACCCGGCCCTGCGCGCCGCCGCGATCGTCAAGGCCACCACCTTCTACGACGATCCTGATGTGCTGGCCCGGGTGTCGCGCGGGCTGGGTGAGCCGATGGTCGGCATCAATGTGGAGGAGATCGCGGCGCCGCATCGGTTGGCAGAGCGCGGCTGGTAAGAACAGTTCGTGTCGATCGAAAAGATTCTTGATCTCGAGCAACTTGAGGTCGACATCTACCGCGGTAGCGTGTTCAGCCCGGAGTCGGGCAACTGGCAGCGCACCTTCGGCGGTCATGTGGCGGGCCAGTCGCTGGTGTCGGCGGTGCGTACCGTCGAGCCTGGCCACCTGGTTCACTCGCTGCACGGCTATTTCATCCGACCGGGAGATGCCAAGGCTCCCATAGTTTTTATCGTCGAGCGGTTGCGCGACGGTGGGTCGTTTTGCACCCGGCGGGTCAACGCCATCCAGCACGGCCAAACGATATTTTCCATGTCGGCGTCGTTCCAGTCCGACCAGGAAGGTATTCACCATCAGGATGCGATGCCGTCGGCACCGCCACCGGACGATCTGCCGGGATTGAAGTCGATGAAGGTGTTCGACGACGCGGGGTTTGCACAGTTCGCGGAGTGGGACATCCGGATCGTTCCGCGCGAGTTGCTGGAGATGGTGCCGGGGAAGGCTTCCCAGCAGCAGGTCTGGTTCCGCCACCGCGATCCGCTGCCCGATGATCCGGTGCTGCACATCTGCGCACTGGCTTACATGAGCGATCTCACCCTGCTGGGATCGGCCCAGGTCACGCACCTTGATGAGCGCTCGCATCTGCAGGTGGCGTCGCTGGATCACGCGATGTGGTTCATGCGGGTGTTCCGGGCCGACGAGTGGTTACTCTACGACCAGTCCTCGCCGTCGGCCTGCGGCGGGCGCTCACTGTGCCAGGGCAAGATCTTCAATCAGTACGGCGAGATGGTTGCCGCGGTCATGCAGGAGGGGCTGACCCGCTTCGCGCGCGGATACCGGCCGGCTGAACAGTGAGCGCGGTCCGGGTCGGGGTGTTAGCGCTGCAGGGCGACACCCGCGAGCACCTTTTGGCGCTGCGGGAAGTGGGCGCTTTGCCGGTGCCGGTGCGGCGGCGTCGTGAATTGGAGGCCGTCGACGCGCTGGTCATTCCGGGTGGCGAGTCCACCACGATGAGTCATCTGCTGCGCGATCTGGATCTGCTGGAGCCGCTGCGCGACCGGCTGGCCGACGGGTTCCCGGCCTACGGGGCCTGCGCCGGCATGATCCTGTTGGCCAGCGAGATCCTGGACGCCGGTACCGGTGGGCGGGAAGCGCTGCCGTTGGGCGGCATCGATATGTCCGTGCGGCGCAATGCTTTTGGGCGTCAGGTCGACTCGTTCGAAGGCGATGTCGCGTTCGACGGCTTCGACGAGCCGGTGCATGCGGTGTTCATCCGTGCGCCTTGGGTGGAGCGGGTCGGTGACGGTGTGCAGGTATTGGCCCGGGCGGCCGGCCATGCTGTCGCGGTGCGGCAGGGTCGGGTGCTCGCCACGGCGTTTCACCCGGAGATGACCGGGGACCGTCGGATTCACCGATTGTTCGTGGACATCGTTACCGGGGCGGCGTGACGTCAGCCGGCGGCGGGCAGCGCCCATCGAATGCCGCCGACCAAGGCGCGTCCGACCGTGCGCACGACCGTGAGCTCGACCGGCGGAAAGTACGGCAGCAGTAGCGGGATGCGCGCCCACGCGGGCAGCATCGCCACCGCCGTGGCGGCCAGCGCGCCATAGGGCGCCCGTGCCGCCAACGGCAGCGGCGGCGTCAGCAGCAGGAATCGGGCCGCGTCGCGAGCCTGAGGCGTGCTGCGCAATTCCGGTCGAAACGCGGTAATCCGTTGTGCCAATTAATGTTCGGTGCGCGGCGGGTTGACGACGCCGAGCTTGGCGGCGATTTCGGCCATGTCCGCGACGTATCCGTCGCGACCCTGTTGATCCAGCGGAGCCGCGCCGTAGAGCTGATGGGCGCGCAGGAAGCTGTCGGCTTCGGCGATGTGCACCCACTCCAGCAGATGCGGATCGCTGGCCTGATACGGCCTACCGTCGGCGGCGATCCCGTGCACCCGTCGGTGGATACCCCGGACCCGATCAACGGCGCGCTGTGCGTCGTCCGCCGCACCATAGGTCGTCGCCGCCAAAAAGCCGCTGGTTCGTTGCAACCGACCCCAGGGGTCGCCGCGGTAATTGGAGTGCTCGGCCACGCCGGCCATCGCCAGCGGATGCAACGACTGCAGCAGCAATGCCCGCAACCCGCCGACGAACATCGAGGCGTCGGCATGCACCCGGCGGATCGGGCGGTCGTCAGCGAACCACCGCGGCCCCGGCGTGTGGTGGATGCGGGCACGTTCGGTCGGACCGTCGGGACCGGCGATCATTTCGAACAGGCTGCTGCCCAGTGCGTCCCGGACCGCCCGCAGTGGGCTTTGCGCCGTCACCTTTTCGACGGTAGTGCAGCGTTTGAAATGAGGCGCTGCGGTGTAACAGATACCCAACAATCCTTAGGAAAGGTCAACGATGAAGCGAACAGGTGCCGCCGCGATCGCGATCGCCGCGGTTTTGCTCAGCGGTTGCTCGGCCTCACAGATCATCAACACCGGCGGCGACACGAAATGCAAAGACTTCACGTCGCAGGACGAAAAGAAGCAAGACAGCGAGGTCAGCAAGATGCTCAAGGACAAGAGCGGCGCTGACCCCAGCAACCTGGAGATCACGGCGACACGTTTGTCGGCAGCGACCTACTGTCAAACCCTCGGCAAACCCGACACCAAGATCTCTGAGGCGCCGCACGGCTGACCGGGCCCGTGGACCCTGCCGCCAAATTCGACAATCCCGTCCACACCTGGCGCGACATACCCGGCTGGTTTCAATGGCGTCGCCATCAAGAGGAAGCTGCGGCGCACTTTCCCGACGGCAGTTTGTTTGTCGAGGTGGGGTGTTACTTGGGGCGCAGCATTTGCTCGTTGGGTGAGGTGGTGCGCGAGGCTGATCTCGATATCAGGATCATCGGTGTGGACACCGGTCGGGGGAGCGGGCCGGAGGGCCGTGGCGACACCGACGCGCACGGGTACGCGGTCGCCCACGGTGGTGGAACGTTCGCGGGATTGTTGCACCGCAATATCGTCGGCTGCGGCTTGGCCGACACGATTCAACTGGTGATCAGCGACTCTATTGCCGCCGCCAGCCTGTTCGCTGACGGCTCGCTGGCCTGGGTACACATCGATGCGCGCCACGACTACGACAGCGTGGTTGCCGATATCCGGGCGTGGGCGCCGAAGGTTGCGCCGGGCGGCTGGTTGTCCGGAGACGACTACCACGCCGAATGGTGGCCCGGGGTGGTAGGCGCTGTGAGCGACACATTGCCTGATGCGGGCCCGTGGTGGTCGACCCAGTGGCGGTGGATCAAACCCGGCTGATGTCGCCATTTCGCCACATCTGTCACTGGAGTCACCGGGAGGCGGGTTCGCGCTTTCTGCCCGGCTCTGAGCGACACTGTGGCGCCTGGGGAAGCTGAGGCGACCGCTGGTCAAAGGGGCACCCGACGTCAACGTAGACTCGTCAGGCGAACTTTTAGAGCAACAGAAGAGGTAGTAAACCGATGAGCGGCCATTCCAAGTGGGCCACCACCAAGCACCAGAAGGCCGTCAAAGATGCGCGCCGAGGCAAAGAATTCGCCCGGCTCATCAAGAACATCGAGGTGGCCGCCCGCACTGGTGGCGGCGATCCGGCAGGTAACCCGACGCTGTACGACGCGATCCAGAAGGCCAAGAAGACGTCGGTGCCCAACGACAACATTGAGCGCGCGCGTAAGCGCGGCGCCGGTGAGGAAGCCGGCGGCGCCGACTGGCAGACCGTCACCTACGAGGGTTACGGGCCCAATGGGGTGGCGGTGCTGGTCGAATGCCTGACCGACAACCGCAACCGGGCGGCCAGCGAGGTCCGGGTGGCGATGACCCGCAACGGCGGCACCATGGCCGACCCCGGGTCAGTTTCATATCTGTTCTCCCGCAAGGGCGTAGTGACGTGCGAGAAGAATGGCCTGACCGAGGACGACGTGTTGGCGGCGGTGCTGGAGGCCGGCGCCGAGGACGTCAACGACCTCGACGACAGCTTCGAGATCATCTCCGAGCCAAGCGATTTGGTGGCGGTGCGAACTGCGTTGCAGGACGCCGGGATTGAGTACGACTCCGCCGAGGCCGGCTTTCAGCCGTCGGTGAGCGTTCCGGTGGACGTCGACGGGGCGCGCAAGGTGTTCAAGCTGGTCGACGCGCTGGAAGAAAGCGACGACATGCAGAACGTCTACACCAATATCGACATCTCCGACGAGGTGCTGGCGGCCCTCGACGACGAGTGACTCGGGACCTTTTGTTGGTGATGTATGCTTCGTCCATACAAAAGCAACATAGGAGGTTGCCGTGTCGGTTACCCAGATCGACCTGGACGACGAAGCGCTGGCCGAGGTTATGCGGATCGCCGGGGTGCACACCAAGAAGGAAGCTGTGAATCTCGCGTTGCGCGATTACGTCGCGCAGTTCCGGCGCATCGGGGCGCTGGCCCAGTCCCGCGAGCAGGCAAAGACCTGGGACTACGAGGGCTGGCTCGCCGCGCGGGCCGACGAGAAGGCCGTCGGGCCTTGATCCACTTCCTGGTGGATTCCTCCGCGGTCTGGCGGCTCCAACGACAACCGGAGCTCACCGAGGCCTGGAACTCCTCGCTTGTCAGCGGGGCCATCGGGTCGTGCGAGCCACAACGGGCCGAGTTCCGTCGGTCGGCGCGGAATGTGGACGAGTTCGATCAGATGAACCAGACGTTTCGTGAAGTCTATCCCGATGTGCCGGTGCCGAAGTCCGTGTGGCGGTGGATCGATTCGGCGCAGCACCGGCTCGCAGGCGCGGGTGCGGTGCGTGCCCTGTCGGTGGTCGATCTGTTGATCTGCGGCACTGCGGCGGCCGGGGGCCTGGTAGTCCTCCATGACGACGCCGACTACGAGCTCGCCGAGCGCCACCTACCCGGGGTAAGGGCGCGGCGGGTCGTCAGCGCTGGCCAGTAGGGGGTTCCGCTCACCCGACGTCGACGTGTCCGATGGCCAGTGTGTTAGTCGTAGCCGTGGCGCATGTCCTCGACGACGCGCGGATGTTCCAGCGTTGACGGCTCGAGCGTGCGGGGTCGCACATCGGCGGCGAACACGGTGGCGGCGTCGAGCACCGACTGGCTGAGAAAGCGCAGCGGCGGCGCGTTGGGCGGCATCGTGGGTCGCGGCGGCGCGTCACCGCGACGCGCCAAGGCAAACCCCCAGTCGCCGAAGGTGGGGACATACGCGTGGTAGGGCGTGACCGCGTAGCCGGCGGCCTCGATCGTGGAAACCGTGCGCCAGAACGCGATTTGGGTCGAATACGGGCTACCCGCCTGAACCACCATCAGCCCGCCCGGCGCCAGCGCACGCGAGACCAACGTGTAGAACTCGGTCGAATACAGCCGGCCCAGCACCGGGGTATCCGGGTCGGGAAGATCGACGATCACCGCGTCGAAGGATCCGTGTTGCGGGCCACGCAGCCACGTCATCGCATCGTCGGTGATAACGTGCACGCGCGGGTTGTCCAGCGACCCACCATTGGCGGAACGCATTGTGGTGCGGGCTAATTCGATGACCGCCGGGTCGAGCTCCACTTGCACGATCTTGTCCACGCCGGGCTGGCGCAGCAGTTCTCGGGCGGCCAGGCCGTCGCCGCCGCCGAGCACCAGCACCGAGTGTGCGCCCGCGCCGAGCGCGGGATAGACCAGGCTTTCGGTGTAGCGGTACTCGTCGCGGGTGGAAAACTGCAGACCGCCGTCGAGGTACAGCCGCATGTCGCTGCCGCGACGGGTCACCACGATCTCTTGGTAGGCCGAGTGCCGGTGGGCGATGATCGGGTCGGCGTAAAGCCGTTGGCGGCTGGTCGTCTCGATGTCGGCAGCACGCACCAGCAGCGTGGCGAGCAGTCCCAGCGCCGCGGCCAGCGCACACAGCGCTGTGATCAGCTGCCGCGCGCTAACCACCTGTCGCAGCAGGAAAATCGCGACGATCGCCGCGGCCACCAGGTTGATGATGCCGGTGGCCGCCGCGCCGCGGATCATGCCCAGTTGCGGCAGCAACAGGAACGGCCACACCAGCCCGCCGATCAGCGCGCCCAGATAGTCGGCGGCGGTGAGATTGGCCAATGTCCGGCCGCTGTCGGTCGCTGGGTCTTTGGAGGCGGTTCGCCTCTGTTGCAACAGCGTCATCAGCAGCGGCACCTCGGCGCCGACCAGGCCGCCGATCAACGCGGTACCCACCGCCAGCGCCAACAGCGATCCGCCGATGAACGAGAACATCACGTACAGCGCCGCCGCGGACAAACCGCCGATGATGCCCAGTAGCGCTTCAACGGCGATAAAGGTGATCGCCGCCCGCGTCAGCAGTGGCTTGACCAGCAGGGCTCCCGCGCCCAGCGCGGCGATGTAGCCCGCGACGATCAGCGACGTGGCGACGATGCCGCCGCCGTTGAGGCTTGCCGACAACGTCAGCAGCGCGAGTTCGTAGATGATGCCGCACGCCGCGCACGCCGCGACCGCGGCCAGCAGCACCGCCCGCCAGCGTCCGGAAGACTCCGTAAACGACGTCATGACAGCGCGGCTGCGGTCACCCCTCCCACGGCCAGCAGCATCACGGCCGTCGCGAACGCCGCCGGATGCAACTCCGGCTCGTCGACGTGTTCATGGAAGTTGCCCGGGATCACGAAGTGCAGCGTTAGCAGCGCGATGCCTTGCAGGACAACGCCGATGAGCCCGTACACCGCCACGCCCACCAGACCCTGGCCCAGCTGGCTGTAGCTGTTGGCGATGGCGCTGATGATCACCGTGGCCAGCGCGATGTACATCGCGCAGGCCAGCATCACGGCGTTGGGGCGACGGTCGACGAACACCATCTGGCGCAGCTTCCCCGGGGTGAGCACGTCGACCATGACGAACCCGACGATCAGGACGGCCATGCCGACCACGAAGTACAAGACGGTGGCGACAACGCCTTTGACGACTGGGTTGAGGTCGATGTTTCCCAATTCGAGCGCAAGGTACATGATTATCTCCTTTGTATGTGTGTCCGCTTAGGGGTCATTTGGTCCCGCCCGGTCCACCGGAGCTGCCGCCGGTCCCGCTCGATGGAGCTCCTGGGTAGAAGCCGGGACCGAGAAAGATGAACGCGCCGTGGCTGTATCCGGCGCTCAAGTCCTCGACTCGGATGCTGCAGGGGTGCGGGCCGTCCGGGCCGACCGAGATGATCGCGTCGTTGTAGCGCAGGAATT
>NZ_JBAPPI010000017.1:0-15022 GCF_049280035.1 Mycobacterium sp.
GTGCGAGTCACGTTGTCGAGCACCTCCTTGTCTGATCGCTCGAGTCGTCGTATCGTACGAGCAGAACGTCGAAACGATTATCGTTCAATCGTATCGCAAGATAGCGCCGGCGCGATAGCGAGCAGCGATGAAGGGTGGCGGCCATGCGACCAACCATCTGGATCCAATGGGTGCTAAGCCACGGCATCCCGCGCGCAGCCCTGGCGATACAGGCACGACGCAACGACCCGCTTGCCCGCTTCCTTGTGGGACCGCAACGCGGTGGCGACCCGCTTGCTCTGCTGGAGCAGATCCGCGCACGTGGCCCGGTGAGCCGAACACCGTTCCTATCCGTGACCGCCGACCATGCGCTTTGCCGGGCCATATTGCGGGACAACAGATTTAAGGTGACCAGCCCCGCCAACACTGGCGTGCCCAGGCCGATCACGTGGCTGATACGTCACACCGATCCGCAGCTACCGAACCCGGCTGAACCCCCATCGATGCTCCAGGTTGATCCGCCCGAGCACAGCCGCTACCGGCATCCGGTTGCCCACGCATTCACCCCACGCGCAATCGACAAATTGCGCATCCGAATCGTCGAGAAGACCAACGAGCTGTTGGATCGGGTCGCCGCCAGGCCGCACCCGGATCTGGTCGCCGATTTCGCCGGTCCACTGCCGGCAGAAATCATCGCCGAAGTCCTAGGAGTGCCTGAGTCGCTGCGGTCACAGATGCTCGAGCGCGGCGAACAAGGCGCACCACTGCTCGATGTTGGCGTGTCGTGGAAGACGTTTCGACGCGCCATGGACGCTCTTCGGGAAGCCGACAAAGAGTTCGGCGATCACATCGAGCACTTACGCTGCGAGCCCGGCGACGACATCTTCAGCCACATCATCCGCGACGGAAACCTGGCCCGGCGTGAACTCGCCACCACCGCAGTGTTGTTGGCCGGCGCAGGGTTTGAGACCACGGTCAATCTGATCGGCAACGCGATCGTGCTGCTGCTGCAGCGTCCCGATCAGTTGGCGACGCTGCGCGACAACCCCGAACTATGGTCGGGCGCAATCGAAGAAGTCCTGCGCTTCGAAAGCCCCGTGCAAATGACATCTCGCACCGCAGGCTGCGACCTCGAACTCGCCGGCCAACAATTTGCCGCCCACGAGATCGTCCTGCTCCCGCTGGGCGGCGCGAACCGCGACCCAGCCATATTCCCCGACCCCAACCGATTCGACATCACCCGGGCCAACGCCAAAGACCACCTCGCCTTCGGCAGCGGCGTCCACGCCTGTCTCGGCGCCAGCCTGGCCCGAATGGAGGCGACCATCGCGCTGCAGGCATTGTTCGAACGATTCCCCGACCTACAGCTCACCGGAACCCCCACGCCGCGAGGACTGGCAAACCTGCACGGCTACCGGAACATCCCCGTGCGCGTCACCTCCACAACGGTCACACGACCGAACGGCCGCTGACGTGACAGCGATGCAGAACATCATGATCCCAAGAAGGACGCCGATCTAGTGAGGCAGGAACTCGATCACGACGAGGTCAGCCTGCTCATCCGGGCCACCCCCGCCTCACTCTATGACCTTGTCACCGACATCACCCGGACACCCGAATTCAGCCCCAACATTGCCAGAGCTCAATGGATAGGCGGAGCCACAGGGCCAACAGTGGGGGCACGATTCAAGGCGCAGCCTATTCCGCGCCGCGGCCGCGCTCCCAGCAACAAACCCATGGTCACCATCGCCAACCCCGCCCGCGAGTTCGCATTTCACCGCACCGTGCCACTTGCGGGAACCGTCGAGTGGCGCTACCAGTTCGTACCCGAAGGTGGTGCGACCCGGGTGATCGAGTCCTACACCGTCATCAAACCAATCACTGCTCTCGGCTGGTTCGTCATCAGCACGCTGTACGGCGACACAGACCGCAAAACAGCATTGCGCGCCGACATGCACGAAACCTTGCTGCGAATCAAGGCTGCCATCGAACGCTAAGACCTCTGCGACCGATTACCTGCGACCGCTACCCTCATCTCCTCGCATTGACAGTTCCAGATCACGAACATTGCCTAGCGGCGGTGTACCAAATGAATACCGCACGTTAGGAATACGTGCACTCCGCCAGTAAAATAGGCGGATTTACGCTGTGCATCAGCGCTTTTGAGTGGAATCGCTTCTACTGTTGCGATGCGTGGTCCGTGGTGCCGGTCGAGGATCACGGATGGCCTGTCGCCCAGCCCACCGGCCCCCGGCGAGGCCCCAGCCATCGACACCCCACGGTGACCAGTCGAGCTGAAGCATTGTCGGCGGTAGCGAGCAAGTCAGTGTCAGGGTGCTACCCGGCAGCAGCGTCCCCGTAGGACGGCCCAGATCCGAGCGCTATCAGTGCTGGTTTCGCCCACAATGGCGGGTTTACGATCGTCGTGTGTTCGCTGTCCTGTCACTGGTGATCGGGTTAGCGGCGGTCGTGATGGCCGTCCTGCTTCCCTTTGGCATCGCCTACGACCGGCGGTTGAGACAGCAGCGACGTTCGACCGCCCTTGGTGCGACTGGCAGGCCAAGGGTGGTTTGGCAGGCTGGTCGATGGGACACCGATCCCAACCATGCCTACGTCGCGAACATCGGGGACGACACCGCCTACGACGTCAGCGTGACCGCATATGACCGAGTCGTCGGGCTAGCGCGCAGCGTTCCGCCGTGCCGCCCCGACTGGATGCTCGCATCGTCGGAGCTTCCCTGCTATCTCAGTTTCCGCGTTGAGGGCAGGCCGGACAACGCGGTTGATGATCTCGGTAGGACTGGCGTTGCCGTCTTAGTCAGCTGGCGGTCGGAGACCGACGACTGGTGCACCCAAACCGTCCGCGCCGAGGGACCGGTACCGACACCGCAAGTGGCGCTCCGCTGACGTACTGCCAGGTTAGTGTCGGGGACTCGCCGATGGCGCCGAGCACTTCCAGGATGCGTCGGGGGCCACGGCCATTCGATAGGAACGGCACGTGAGCAACTGGGGAGTCGAAGGGCTGCCCAGAGGTGCGGCCCTGCTTGTCGTCAAGCGCGGCCCCAACGCCGGGTCCAGGTTCCTGCTGGATCGGCCCGTCTCATCCGTAGGCCGGCATGCCGACTGTGACATTGTTCTCGACGACATCACCGTCAGCCAGCACCATGCCGAGTTTCGGCGGGAAGACCGGACTTTCCAGGTCGTCGACGTCGACAGCTTCGACGGCACCTATGTCAACCGTGAATTGGTCGACTCGGCGGTGCTGTCCAACGGCGACGAAATCCAGATGGGCAGTTTTCGGCTGGTGTTTCTGACTGTGACCACGACGGTCCGATAAGAGCGCGATGGCAGCCTTCTGGAGGGGAGCTCAGCTTGACGGCTGAGGACGAGGCAGGCTGCCGAGCCGACATGATCGCTTCTGACCTTGCAGGGCACCAGTGCGCCCGCGATGAGGAATACCGCACGGTTGGAATACGCGCACTCCGCCAGTAGAATGAGCGGATGGCGCTGAAATCGCTTATATACCAACAACATTAATGCATGAATCTTTCAACATATGTGAGCCTGGCGCCGGCTGCGGATATGTTGATGGCGTCCAACGGTTTTCGGTTGTCACAAACCAGGGGCTCGCAGGCCTAGCATTCGTCTTTCAATTTGCGTCCGCCGATGCAGTGCAGATGGAAGTGGAGAACCGTCTGATTCGCATCTGGCCCCGCGTTGGTGACCAAGCGAAACCCGCTGTCGGCGATGCGCCTCTCGCGTGCCAGTTTGGCGGCGACGACGAATAATCGGCCGGAAAGAGCGGCATGATCGTCGGTGAGATACAAGGCGCTTGGAACGTGCTCGTTCGGGATGACCAGAAAGTGCACAGGCCCAAGGTAGAACGGCATTTCCGGCGGCACATCGATCGCGAACACCAGATCGTCCTCGTAGAGCTTGGGAAGGGGCACGCCACCATCGCGGGCCCTGCAGAGGATGCAGTTTTCGCTCATCGCCAACTTCTACGCGGGTGGTCAACTCTTTTCAAGAACCATCGGTTCGGCGTTCCCAATGCCAGCCGACACGATATCTGCTTCGTAAATCGTTACGATTCAACTCTTATGAGCACGCAGTGAGCACATCTCACGCGCTGCAGCAAGAGCGACAACGAGCTACACCGACTCTTAACCGTCGAGCAATACAGCTTCGACGCCGCCGATCGAGCACTCCTGTGCGGACGATCCCGCGCACGTCATGTGTGACACATCACGCCGATGCTGTTGCGCCGAGGTGAGTTCGGCTTCCTGGTCGGTAGTCACGTCATGTCACATGTTGGACAGTCCAGTGGTGCCGCCGCGGGACCATTCGGTGATCTCATCGGTCACGAAGCGTTTGGGCACCACGCGCAGGGCCGCGTTGCGCGCTAGGTAGCCGATCCGGGTCCGTGGAATCATAAAGGGTGCCAACGACCGTGACCAGCCCTGGATCGTGTCGACGCGGGCGCGGCGCCGACGCACGTATCGCTGCAGCGCGCCGGGGATGCCTGCTGGATCGATCCCTGTCAGTTCCTCGGCAAGGACCTGCGCGGACTCCATCGCCATCGACGCCCCGACAGCCGCCGACGGGAGAAACGCCGCTGCGGCGTCGCCGATCAGCACGATCCGGCCGAACACCCAGTTCTCCATCCACAGATCGTCGAGGTCGAAGCACTCCAGCTGTGGGACGCTGTCGAGGCTGTCGAGGATCCAGTCGGCGCGGCCGGCAATACCGGCGAGGCGAGTTTTCATCTCGGCCGGGCTCGCTGGCGCGCCGTTGGACTGCAGCACCGCCGCGCAGCCGAGTGGTCCAGTAGTTGGGTTGTACGCAAAAAACCGTCGTTTACCGCAAAATTCGTGCACCGCGTCGACGACATCTGTTTCGATGTCCGGAGCCCACCAGCTCCACAGCCGCAATCCAGTCGAGCGCACCGACACCTCGCCGGCGACCAGGCGGCGCAGTCGAGATCCGATCCCGTCGGCGCCGACCACCAGATCGTATTCAGCGGCTTCGCCGTCATTGAAGCGCACCCGCACAACCTGATCGGTCTGCTCGACCTCATCGATGGTGCACGCCATCCGCACCTCGATACCTTCGTCGTAGGACCGCAGCAGGTCCAGCAGCGCAGCACGCTTGAGGACCCGCGGCACGTCGCCTCCGAGCCGATTGCCGAAATCGAAGCGGCGCAATCGTCGTCCGCGATCAGCGTGGACCACGTAATTGTTCACCGGGACAGTGAGTTCGCCGAACCGCCGGCCAAGATCGAGCCGCTCAAGCACGCGACGGCCCATCGGCCAGAGCCCAATCAGGTAACCGACGTCGTCATAACGCGGCACCTTCTCCACGACGGTCGGTTCAATGTCACGGCGTCGCAACGCCGCAGCGAGTGTCAGACCCGCGATCCCGCCGCCAACGATGAGGATCCGCGGCGCTCTCGGCGACGACTCATGTTCGGCTGCCTTCAACTGCTGCATGACATCGGCTCTCCAATTGCTGCGTTCGCCGGGCGGATGGTGAGGGCGTTGGTGAGGAGGGCTTGTGCTGTCTGGCACAGCATTTCGGCGGCGTCTGCTCGGGGTAGGCCAGCTACATCGACGAGCCAGACGAATGATTCGATGCCGGTGGCGGCGCGGATGGCGATGGCCAGCCGGTGCGTGTCGATGTGGCGGTGGCTGCGACGCAGGGGGATCAGCGCGTCCTCAATCCATGCGATGGCATGCCCGCGGCGCAGGACCGGCAACTCTGCGCTGTCAGGTTCGAGTGAGAGCCGCAGTGAGGTGCGCAGTTCGGGTTCCCAGTCCATGGTGATCCGCGCACATTCGCGGATCACCATGTCCAGCCGGCTTTGGGGGTCGGTTGGTGCGGGATCGGGCAACAGTGAGGCGGCCTCGATCTCCGGGTGGACCGCTGCCAGCAGGGACCGCTGATTCGGGAAATACCGGTAGGCGGTGGTGCGAGAAATGTCGGCGGCGTGGGCGGCGTCCTCCACGGTGGGGATCAGCCCCTGCGCCAACAGATCTCGAGTCGCGGCCACCAGCGCGGCGCGGGTGCGGGTTTTCTGGCTGCGCCGTCCGGTCGCCTCATATGGTACTGCCATGCTCATCATGGTACTCTAATCCCATCTCCATATTGGACTGCCGGATCACGCGATCTAGGAGGCGAACATGTCGTTTGCCAGCGTGAAGCGGCCACATGATCGTGAACATGGCGCGGGATCGAAACCGGCCGTGGGCCCAGTGATTGAGACGCAGGGATTGAGCCGTCGTTTTGGGCGCCGCCGCGGGATCACCGACGTCACCGTCGCGGTGGACCGCGGGGAGGTGTTCGGATTTCTGGGGCCCAACGGCGCCGGGAAATCCACAACGATCCGCCTGCTGCTGGGCCTATATCGGGCGACGGCCGGGCGCGCGGCACTGTTCGGCCTGGACCCACGCCAGCACAGCGCTCAGATACATGAACGGGTCGGCTACCTGCCCGGTGAGCTGGCTCTGTTTCCGCGGCTGACCGGACGTCAGGTTCTCGACCGTTTCGCCCGGATCCGCGGCCACATCGACCACCGCTATCGTGACGAGCTCGTCGACCGTTTCGGGGTCGAACTCGACCGCCCAGTACGCACCCTGTCCAAGGGGAACGTCCAAAAGATCGGCCTGCTACTGGCTTTCGCGCACCGGCCCGAACTACTGATCCTCGATGAGCCCACCTCGGGACTCGACCCGCTGCTCCAAGATGAATTCGCCCAACTGATAAGCGAGACCGCCCACGAGGGGCGCACGGTCTTTCTGTCCTCACACGACCTCGACGAGGTCCAACGCCTCGTCGACCGGCTGGCCATCATCAAAGACGGACGCATCGTCGTCACCGACACCGTCGAGCACCTGCGCGCCAGCGCCCCCAAGACCGTCGAGTTCCGCTTCGCGCACCCAGTCGATCCCGGCCGGCTCCAATGCCTGGACGGGGTGCAGGTGTTATCCACCGACACCACGCGGGTGCGGTTGTCCGTCGCCGGGCCGATCGGGCCGCTGCTCCAAGTGGCCGTCGCCCTCGAACCGGTCGACATGACCGCCCGCCCAGCCGAACTCGAGGAATTATTCCTGGGCTACTACCGCACCGACTCAGCAAAGGCGCCCAGTCATGGCCGCTGACATCGCACTGTTGGACCTGCGACTGCGGCGCCGCGTAACCATCGGCTACGGACTGGGCATCGCCGCCTACGCGCTGATCGTCGTCGCGCTCTTTCCCTCATTTAAGAACGACACCAGCCTCAATCAGCTCACTGCCAACGGCTCCCCCGTCGCGGCACTGCTCGGAGCGGTCGGCAGCCTCACGTCCTCGCCCGGCTGGCTCAACGCCAACCTCTACGCCAACTTCGTACCGCTGATCGAGCTGCTGGCCACCATCGGCTACGGCGCCTCCTGCATCGCCGGCCAAGACGAGGATGGCACCCTCGCACTGGTCACCACCCTGCCGATAACGCGTCGCGCAATCACCTTCGACAAGTTCACCGCTCTGCTCGCACAAGCAATGGTCGTCCCCATCGCCACCGCCTTATGTGTGCTCCCCGGCCGCGGATTCGATCTGACTCTCGCCACCGGCTCGCTGCTCGGTGTCACTGTCGGCGTCACCCTGCTGGGTCTTTTCTTCGGCGCCCTGGCCCTGCTGATCGGCGCTGCCACCGGCAGCCGCGGTTTGGCCCTGGGGATCACCTCCGCCGCAGCGGCAATCAGCTATCTGATCAGCTCACTGGCACCCGTCATCAACTGGCTAAACCCGGCCCGCTACATCTCACCGTTCTTCTACGCCGTCGGCGACAACCAGCTCACACACGGACTACCACTCGCCTGGGCCGGCGTGCTCGCCACCGGAACCCTAATCTTCGCCATCACCACCGTAATCGCGTTCAACCGCCTCGACGTGCACTGAACAAAGCCCGGGCGGCCAACTCACGCTACACCTAGCGGGCCATATTGGTGAACCGCGACAAGTGCAGCTGGTGCGCGACAGTCACCGTCTTGGTTGGGCCGTTGCGGTGCTTGGCCAGAATCAAGTCGGCCTCGCCGCCGCGCGGATCGTCACGCTCGAAGGCATCCGGCCGGTGTAGCAGGACGACGACGTCTGCGTCCTGTTCCAGGCTGTTATGGACGCTGATGCCGTTGGCCACGAAATTGTGTGTGCCATCCACGGTCCCGTCGTAGACGTCCATCTCGCCAAGGCTGGTAATCTCCACAATCTGATCCCAGAACACATCGCTTGTGGCCAGCGCATGAATCTCGAGATCTTCAAGCAACGCCGCGGCGCGGTGCAGGCGTGCTCGGCTAGGCGCGTGCCTCCACATGGTAGATCCGCAAAATTGCGTACCCATAGCCGCGGCGAACTGGCGATGCGTCATCTGCCGGCCCACGAGTGAGATCTTGACCTGCTTCCACACCTCCCGTGGCACCGTGTCTAAATTCGTGTTGCGAAGGATGCCGTCGAGATGGGTGAGCACCTCCTGCGCCGCCGTTGCCCTGGCGCCATTCACTCCAACATGTCGAAGAAACCTTGTCTGATTCTCCGCGCCGTAGATGTATAGGTGCCAGGAGTCGCGGTAGCCAGCCTTCTTTACCCGTTTGATGCGTGCGAACACTCCAACCCTGGAGAGCAGCGCTGCGACATCGTCGACCAAGCGCCGGCTCGTCGATGCATAGTAGATGCGCGCCTGGCCCACCTTGGCATCCCATCGCACCGAACCATCGGTGGCCCACAGGTGACGCAAGAACAGCGCGACATGATCGCTTGGCAATGCGAAAACGTCTTTTGGCACGAACTTTTCGTGACTGCGGAGTCCAAACAGTCCTAGTCGATCCAGCCACGCTGCGATCGGATTCCGACGTCCACGCGCCACGCGGTATGGCGCTGGCAGTCGCAACGTGGTTACCCGCGCGGCCGGATAATCCTCACGTACCGCGGTTACGCCGAAATGCGCCGCCGAGATCGTCACGGCGGCAAGGTTCGCTTCATCGATACTCGCATAACGGATCGGCTGGTTCTTCACGCATGAACCGTCGCCGATCATGTGCGCCAACAAGACGACTTCCGAATCGGCCATGCACCGCGTGTCAACCGGCTCAGGAACGCTACGTGGCACAGCCAACCGATCGCCAACATTCAGTTGATCCAACGGCGCCCAGCCGTCAAGCGTCATGAACGGATGGTTGCCGGTGGCCTCGACTTCACGTCCCGAAGCCAACCGCAGCCGGAACACCTCCTTGCGGCCGCTGGGGAAGACGTTCGTCATCGGCCGTGCCACCATACGCAGCTGCTCGTCCAGCGACCACACCAGAGGGCGCTCACCGCTCGCCAACAGCTCACCAAATGTCACCTCGGCGCCGGTGTCGGCCCGCAGAATGCGGGTACTCGCGGTGAGACATCCCGACTCACGAAGATCGGCCAGCATCGGCTTCTTGTCGGTGCGCTGCTCAGGACCGCGGTTGAGCTGGCTGATGGCAATAACCGGAACCTCGAGCTCCTTGGCCAGAAGTTTCAAGTGGCGGGAGAATTCGGAAACCTCTATCTGCCGCGACTCGACTTTCTTTCCCGATGTCATCAGCTGTAGGTAATCGACAACGATCAGCCGCAGATCAGCCCGTTGCCGCAGACGGCGCGCCTTAGCGCGAATCTCCATCATCGTCAGATTTGGCGAGTCATCGATATACAGTGGCGCCTCACTGATTTCGCTCATCCGCCGCGCCAGCCTGGTCCAGTCCTCGTCACTCATCCGGCCCGAACGCATATCGGCAAGCTTGATCTTCGCCTCGGCCGACAACAGCCGCATCACGATCTCGGACTTGCTCATCTCCAGCGAGAAGATGACGCTGGCCAGCCGATTCTTGATCGAGCACGACCGCAGAAAGTCCAACCCCAGGGTCGAGTTGTGCGTCGGGATCATGCCGCGCCCGGCGAGGTACAGATGCGAAGGATCGTCGACCTCCACGCAGCGCACCGGAACACTGCCTACGCGGCACACCGACTCCAGTTGCAGCGCCGGGGCCATCAAGGTGGTGGCGCCCGGACGCTCTCCATAGCGCGCGATGGATCCGGCCGCGGCAATAGTGTCCAGACCACATCGCAGTTGAGTCGTCTTACGGACGCCATAGCCCGTCAACCACTGATGCTCAGCGTCGGCGACAATCACCGTGCCGTCGGAAAATTCCACTTCGTAACACGGCCTACCCAGCATCACTTCGGTCGCGGCTACTACTCGGGTCGGCCGTCCGTCGGCGCCCAGCAGTTCATCACCAACGGCGACGTCACCCATCGTCGTCCAACCGGCGGGCGTCGGCAGCGGCGTATCCAATGCCAGTGCCTTGCCCACCCCAGGCCTGGCCGCGACGATGATCATCTGCCCCGGATGCAGGCCGTTGGTCACTTCATCAAGCTCGGTGAACCCGGTCGGCACCCCGCGAGCCAGCCCGCCGTTGGAGGCGATCGCGTCGATCTCGTCCATCGTCGGCTGCAGCAAATCCTCCAACGGGACGAAGTCCTCAGAAAGCCGCCGATCGGTGACGTCGTAGATCTCGGCCTGCGCGCGGTCCACCACCTCGGCGACATCGGCGCCTTCGGCGCCCGCGTAACCGTACTGCACCACCCGGGTGCCGGCTTCCACCAACCGGCGCAGCAGCGCCTTCTCGGCGACGATGTCCGCGTAGTAGCCGGCGTTGGCCGCCGTCGGCACCATCGAGATCAAGGTGTGCAAGTAGGGCGCGCCGCCGACTCGGCGCAGCAGGCCGCGGCGGTCCAGCTCGGCGGCAACCGTCACCGCGTCGGCCGGCTCCCCGCGCCCGTAGAGATCCAGGATGGCGTCGTAGACATTCTGGTGCGCCGGGCGGTAGAAGTCGCCGGGCCGCAGCTTCTCCAGCACGTCGGCGATGGCGTCCTTGCTCAGCAGCATCCCGCCCAGCACCGACTGCTCGGCCGCGAGATCCTGCGGGGGCTGGCGGCCGTAGTCCTCGCTGGGCGCGTCCATGCCGGGGTGCCCTAGATCGTCAACGACTGCCATAGCCTCCCCACCTCCTCCGGCACGACGCTCGAACGCACATTCGATACGGGCTACTTGACGCTAACTCACACCACCGACACCGCCTAAGTCGAAGCGCCGCGATCACCCCACGCCCGGGTCGACGCTAAAGGTTGCTGGCGAGGACTCAAAACGGGGTTGTTCATAGACCTGTGCATCGTGTGTGCATATCCGTGAGCACCTGTGTTGAGGGGGTGTGGAGAACTTGTGGAGCAATTCGCGGCATTGCAACATCACTGCAGATAAGCGCACCACACCACTACACACTTTGTGTGGATGGGAATCTCTTCGGCGTGTCGGGCCGGGTTGCTACTTCGGGCGTGTTGCGTTTCAGGCAATGATTCGCGGCGTTAACGGACGGTTACGTTCGCTAACAGTCGCGTTCGTGTGCAAGTTCGCCAGCGTGGGCAGCAACACCAACCCCCCGATGGCGGCCCCGCTGGGGCCCCCACCGGGGTAGAGTATCGCGCCTTAACGCTCGGGGACGACGTCGAGTGCGATCTCGACGTCTACTTCCGGGTGTACGTGCAGCGTGACTGGGTGGTTGCCGACGGCCTTGATCTGGCCTTTGGGCAGCCGGACGATGCGCTTGTCGAGGTTGGGTCCACCGGCTTTTTTGATCGCGACGACGATGTCACCCGGGGTCACCGATCCGAACAGCTTGCCTGAGTCGCCAGCGGTCTTCACCCCCAGCGCAACCGTGCCCAGCGCCTCGATTGCCGTCTTGATTTCGTTGGCATGCTCCAGGTCTCGCACTTGCTTGGATTCGCGGCCACGACGGATGTCGTCAACCTGCTTCTGCGCGCCGCGCGATGCCACGATCGCCAGGCCACGAGGGAGCAAGAAGTTGCGTCCGTACCCGTCTTTGACCTCAACGGTGTCGCCGACGGCACCGAGGTGATCGACATCGGATGTCAGAATGAGTTTCATCTGTTCGTCAATTCCGTTCTGCGTTAGCCGTTTACCGCGACGCGGCCGTGAACGGCAACAGCGCCACCTCGCGGGCGTTCTTGACCGCGATCGCAATGTCGCGCTGGTGCTGCACGCAGTTTCCGGTCACGCGGCGCGCTCGAATCTTGCCGCGCTCGCTGATGTAAGTGCGCAGCAGCTGTGTGTCCTTGTAGTCGATCGCTTGGCCCTTTTTGGAGCAGAACACACACTTGCGCGTCTTGACCGGCTTTTCCGGCGCCGGTCGCCGCTTGTTACTGGACTTAGCCATCTCTGTCTCTTTCGTTCTCTAGATCTGAAGTTAGAAGGGTGGTTCGTCGTCGCCGCCGCCGAACGAGCCGGAGGCCGGGGCGCTGCCCCATGGGTCGTCACCGGTGCCGCCGCCGGTTCCGCCGGCGGCTCCGCCAACGGTCTGGGCCGGCTGACGCTGGCCCCCGCCGCCACCGAAGCCACCACCGCCGCCGCCGCTGCGGCTGGCCTTGTTGACCTTGGCGGTGGCGTAGCGAAGCGACGGGCCGATCTCGTCGACCTCGACCTCGACCACGGTGCGCTTCTCGCCCTCGCGGGTCTCGAACGAACGCTGCTTGAGCCGACCCTGCACGATCACCCGGGAGCCGCGCGTGAGGCTTTCGGCCACGTTCTCGGCGGCCTCACGCCAGATGCTGCAGCGGAGGAACAGCGCTTCGCCGTCCTTCCACTCATTGGTCTGACGGTCGAACATGCGCGGCGTCGACGCGACCGTGAAGTTCGCCACGGCGGCACCAGCCGGCGTGAACCGCAGTTCGGGGTCGGCGGTCAGGTTTCCGACGACGGTGATGGTGGTGTCACCAGCCACAGTGACCTCCTGGTCCTCGTGGGCCTGCCAGCGTCGGCAGGTGGGTGGTCAAGAGCGTGCTGTCGCAGAGCCTACGCAACGGCTACGACGAGGCGCGATCATTCGCCAACAGGCGCCTGGCGACGATGCGGGCCAGGACGGCCCGAGGAGAAGCCAGGCTATCAACATCAGTGCTTGTCGGTGCGCATCACTTTGGTGCGCAACACCGACTCGTTCAGGCTGAGCTGACGGTCGAGTTCGGACACCGTCGCGGGCGCGGCCTTAAGGTCGATCACCGCATAGATGCCCTCGGCATGCTTGGCGATTTCGTACGCCAGCCGGCGCCGACCCCAGATGTCGACCTTGTCCACGGTGCCGCCGTCTTTGCGGACGACGTTGAGAAAGGCCTCCAACGACGGAGCTACGGTGCGCTCGTCGAGGGTGGGGTCAAGGATGACCATGATTTCGTATGGACGCATGGGAACCTCATCACCTCCTATGGTCGTGTGCGGCCACGGTCTTGTCCGTGGCAGGAGAGTCGCCTGCGTCGGCAACCGACCCAGGCTACCGGACGGTGCCTGAGCTTGCGAAATCCGGTTTGGTCTCGGCGCTCGCCTGCGCCGATTGCCGTAGCCGAGCCGGACGCAGCTCGGCAGGCAGCCAGCTGGGCGGCGCATCGGGCGCCCGATCGAACACCCCGCCCGCCGGATCGTCGACCCGTCCGCCCCAGCGCACCAGATCCTCCTCGGGCCGGTAGATCTGCCGGACCACCAGCGCGCACAAGGCCAGCACCGCGATGTCACGCAGCAGCACCGTGGCGATGAACCACTGCTCGGGCAACCCGCGGTTGGGCACGCTGTAGAGGTAGTACATCCGCGGCACCCACACCAGCGCGTCGATCGTCATCCACGCCAACAGGATTCGGCGGTGTGGCAACGCCAGCACCGCCAACGGCACCAGCCACAGCGAGAACTGCGGGCTCCACACCTTGTTGGTCAACAGAAACGCCGCCACCACCAGAAAACCCAGCTGCGCCACGCGTGGCCGCCGCGGAGCGGTTAGTGCGACGTAACCGATTGCCGCACAGCACAATACGAACAGCGTCAAGACAACCTCGTTGAGCCTCTGGGGCGGCTGCCAGAAACCCAGATTCGAATCGAAACCCTGCCAGCCGGTGAACGATTTGACGACGTTGAACAGCGAATCTATGTCATCGCCGCGGCGGGCGTTCAGCCGAAAGAACTCCGACCAGCCCCGCGGGAAGAGCACCATCACGGGCAGGTTGACGGCCAGCCACGTCGCGACCGTCGCGGCCGCGGTGCGGGCCAGCTCGCCGAGGCGCCCGGTCCGGATGCCCAGCACCAACAGCGGGCCCAACAACAACGCCGGATACAGCTTGGCCGCGACACCCAACCCGATCAGCACGCCGGCCAGCATCGGTCGCCGCCGCGCCCACGCCAACAGCCCGCCAACCGCCAAAGCCGTTGCCAGCGCATCGAAATTGGTGAACATCTGAAAGATCACCAGCGGAGACGCGCCGACCAGTGCCGCATCCCACACCCGGCGGCCCGCCAGCCCCGCGGTGGCCCACAACGTCGTCAACCAAGCCAACGCCAAACCGAGTGCGGCGATGTCGAAGAAAACCACCACCTCGGCGATGACCGGTAGCCCGGTCACTCTGCTCAGCGCGGTGTAGGTCTTGGCCAACGCCATCGACACGTACTGATACACCCCGGTAAGCACCGGGTACTCCATGTAGCGCACCGCAGGCCGGCCGTCGTAGCGGATCTGTTGCTTGCCGTCGGCGTCCTTCTCCACCCAGCTGGACTTGTACGGAAACTTGCCCTGGCTCAACAACTCCGCGCCGTACAGCGGCACGGTGTCGGAGTAGCACAGCTCGTAATAGGCGCGTTGGTTCTGCCAATTGGCGACCCGCGCCTCCCCCGGCCCGGTCCCGGTGCTCTGCACGCACGCCGCTTTCGTCGAGAAACCCAGCGCCAAAAACACCAGCGCGATCAAAAACATCACCCGCAACGGGGTCAGGAAGGTCGTGCGCCCGATCACCGCGTGCCGGCCCACCGGGCCGCCGATGACATTCGACAGCGCCGCCCCCAGAAAGTCGGTGCGGCTGGGGCAATCACGGTCGTCGGCGGAGCGCAGATCACTGGCCAGCCGCCGCGGCGAGATGTCGGCGCGATCCGTCTCGGCGAGGG
>NZ_JBAPPI010000018.1:0-5939 GCF_049280035.1 Mycobacterium sp.
GATCCCGGCTCACCGCCAGCCAGCGCGCCGGGCGGCCCTAGCATCGCTGTCGGCCCCGGTGGCGTGTCGGTGAACGTGCCAAATGGCCCGAGCGTCTCGTTCGGTCCGCTGGCGCCGCCGGCCCCGCCGGCCCCGTCGGCCAACAACCCACCGGCCAAAAACCCCAATTGCAACCCCAACAAGCCGTTGTTGTGCCCGTGAGGCGGCTGGTCGTGGGGTACGGAGAGGCCAGGTATTGATCCTGCCCTCGCCGGTGTACCCCCCGACCGCCTGTCGGAACCGAATTCGTCGTCGCTGCCGATGCTGCGCACCGATCTGCACTTCAGCGGACAACGGAACCAGTCAGAAATGTCCCGCAAAAACTGTCCGAGTAGGGCCCGCTGATTGCTCCTACTGGTGAACGCGGCGCACGGCGACGCCGTTACCGATAAGAGGAGGGCATCATGATTACCAGCGACATCCAGCCACCGACCGGCATCGACCACCACCATGACGGACTCAGGTCGGCCCTGGCCAACTGCGCCCGCGTCGCCTTCATCGTGATAGTGGCTCTTGGTTCCTTGGCTGGAACCGGGCTTGTCCTTTGGTTGTTGAGCATGCTTGCCCACAGCAGCTATGGGGTGTACTTCGGTGTTTAGCTCACGGCAGCGGGTCTGCTTTCACGAGGCGAGCTCGGCGACTTCCGACAGGAAACGCTCATCGGTGCCGACTGTCCACGGGCGGGTAGTCGGTAGCGCCAAGCTTGAGTCATTGAAGGCCGAGTGCCCCGAGCTGTACCGCCTACTTGATGCGCTTCGGGTGGACAGCGACAACTGGCGCGCGCGAGCCTACGTGAACTGGATGGTGCGATGATGACCACCATCCTTGCGCTGGGCCGCACCATCGTTCGCGGTGTCGACCAGTTCCTCGCGGACTTTGGTTTTGTTTACATAGCCGGCACGCAAGGATCGGCTGCGGCGCGTGAGTGGCAGATGAAGTGGGATACGGGGTTTCAGAGACCCGCCTTCAACGACACCACCGCAGCTGGCTAAGCCCCCAATCCGGTACGGAACTGCTGCATTGCCGGATTGGATGTCGGCTCGTCGCGACTCGTGTTCCGGGCGCCGGGACGCGCGGGGCTTGCCAATTCACCCCGGCACCGAAAAGTCGGGGCACCAATGCAATCCGATAGCAGACTCTGCGCGGTCCGGGCGCCCGAGCACGCTAATCGCTGATCTGGCGAATCCCGTTGTCGGCCAGGCGAGCTCGTCGAGCGCGTCAGCCGGGCCCCTCGCCAAGCCATCTCGTCGACGGGGATCGGGAAGGCCGCCAAGAACGTACTTGCGGAGGGCATTTTGAAGCATTGGCGGCGGTGCTGCCATCCCAACATGTCACGGTCGCCGGAGGGGGGGTGGTCACCGGCGTCGGACACGACTGACCCGCCGGCACCATCGCGCCATTCGGACACTGCGTCGTCACCGGCGTCGGACACGACTGACCCGCCGGCACCATCGCACCGTTCGGGCACTGCGTCGTCACCGGGGCGGGTGTCTGGATCAGCGAAGGCGCCTGGGTGGGAGGCACGGTCACCGCGGGAACGGCGGTGTTCGTGCCCACCGGCGGCGGTAGTGGTGCGGGGTTGGACGTTGCCCCGGTCGGAGGCAGTGGTGCGGGGTTGGAGGTTGCCGCGGTAGGCGGCGGTGGTGCGGCTGTCGGCGTGGGGGTGGTTGCCGTCAGATCCTCCGGGCTAATGGAGACGTTCTGGTGGTGCAGCCACGCGAGTGTCAATACGAACGACGCGAGCAACGCGGCGGCAGCCATTGCGGCCATCCGCATCCGACGGCGGGTGCGGCGCGAGGGGGTGTCGGTGTCGTCGGCCCCGCCGTGGTGAATCGGCGCTTCGTGGTCACGGGCGGCCGTGGCACCGCCGCTCATGGCGAAGTCGGCGGCGGTCAGCTGAATCTGGCCCATGGTGTGGCCGCGGAGCCACCAGGGAGCGGGGATAAACACCGGCACCGCACCCAGCAGAGCACGCGGGTTGACCAGGGAGCGACGCTCCTGCTCACAGGTGGAGCAAGATTCGATGTGACGGGCAACGCGCTTGCGCATCAGCACGCTGAACTTTCCGTCCCAGTCAGCCAGGATCCCACCCAGTTCCGGGCATCCCCGGGGGTTGCGGTGGGCACGGCGGGCAACCAACAACGCACCCAGCGAGCGTTCGACGGTCTCGCGTAGCCGAAACACCATCTTGGTGGCGTTGCCCGGGCTGACGCCCAGCGCCTCGGCCAGTTCGGGGCCGTCCAAGCCGTGGCGGTAGGTCAGCTCCAGCACCGAGCGGTCGCGGTCGGAGAGCCCCCCGGCAGCCTCGGCGATCAGATCAGCGAGCTCGGTGCGCGCGGCCAAGGTGTCAGGACCCGCTTCTCCGGATACCGCCTCCGGCATTTCGTCGAAGGCCTGCTCGCGGCGACGCTCCCGGATGCAGCGCAACGCCTCGTTACGCGCGATCGCGTATAGCCATGGACGGAGCTTTTCAGAGTCGCGCAGCTTCGGCAGCTGTGTCGCGGCGGTGCAGAACACGTCTTGCACGCAGTCGGCGGCCGCCTCGCGATCGCGCACCATCCCGATACAGAAGTCGTGAAGCCGGTCGGCGTAACGGTCATAAATCTCGGCGAAGGCGCCCCGATCGCCCGCCGCGGCCGCACCGGCCAGCTGCGCGTCGGTGGCGATATCCCAGTCGGGTAATGCGGTCATGACATCAGCTCCACGCCGATGAAGCGTCGGTACCCCGTCACGGAACTGCCGACATTGCCAATAAGTCTGCACGCACAGAGCTGGATTTGCACTGGTAATTCCGGTTTCCGGCGGCCAGGGGCACAGGCAGCAACAGCATGAGCACCTGGCCTTGCCTGTGGCCCATGAGCCGTCTCACTGCTGCTTGCTGCCAGCAGCCGGCTGGGGCGGCACGAGCGGCGGTAGTGACGGGCCGACCGAGATGTTGGGGCCATTCGGCACGCTCACCGTCACCCCACCGCTCGGCCGCAGCACGGCTATCTGGCGGGCCCCCCCTGGCACCCTGGGCAGTCCTCGAGGCCCGGACCGGTGCCCTGCTGGCCTTGGCCGGTGCCCTGCTGGCCTTGGCCGCTGCCCTGCTGGCCCGGACCGGTGCCCTGCTTGCCTTGGCCGCTGCCCTGCTGACCTTGGCCGCTGCCCTGCTGACCTTGGCCGCTGCCCTGCTGGCCTTGGCCGCTGCCCTGCTGGAGTTGCCCGGTGCACTTCGATGGATCCCCTTGACAGGGAGCCAGGCCCGGAACACGGACGATGTTCCCGCCCCGCTCCTGGGGAGGTAGTGTTTTTCGATTCGCCGCCGCTCTGGCATCGGTGACTGCCTGCACGGACTGGTCCCACTCCTTCTTGGCCTCCTGCTCTAACTTGACGTACACACCGAGGTCGGTGTTATCGGTCCTGAGCTTGTTGTTCCAGTCCTGAAGACCCTTGTCGTCCTCGTCCATCTTCTTTTGCTCGCAATCGGCGTCGCACCCCGTTAGAGAAGCCCAGCCGGGGTCCTGCGCCACCCGATCATGGCGGAATTTGGCGTTCTTGCGATCGTTCGTTAGATCCGTTATGTGCTGATTGTCGTCGTTAACCTTATTTTGGCCGTTTACCCGCACACCGTCCCAATAGCCGTACGCCCCCCACTTGTCCTGCTCGGCCTTGATGGCTTGCTGCACGGCTGGGTCGGAGTCCGGGTCGGCGTGCGCGATTCCGGCACCCAGCAACAGGATTGTGGGCACCGCGGCCGCGGCGGCGAGCGCCGAGGTGATCAACTTGGTCTTCGGGATGTGGATGGTGTTCATGAGATGTTCCTTTGCTGTGGTAGCGGCCCCGGGTGGGCGGCTCTCAACGGTAGGAGCAGCTACGCTCGACCCGTCGGACACTTTTTCGAGAACTATTTGGAAATCAGCCGGGCGGATCGAGCTCTTCGAGAAGGCAAGGCCCTTGGGGTAAGCCAGCGGCATCCATGACACTTTGAGGTGTTGCGCACAGCCGGAAACCGCCGTCCCGGTGGTGGGGCTATCTCTGGCTATTCATAGTGGCAGTCCTTCGCGCGCGAACCTGTGCTAATAGGCGAGGGCGGCGCTGAGGTCTGAGCTGTAAGCCACATCCTGATCCGATGTGCGTTATTGCTGATGCTCCGGCTGGCGCCCGCGTCTGACTAGTGTGCGCGGCCGTGCGGTGTCGACGCATCGGTAGTTTTACTTAGATTTCCCAAGAAGCTGCCGTCTGCGCCAAGCAACTATGCGTGCGTGCCGGCCTGTACCGAGGCGGCATAGAACTCGTTAGCGTAGCCCGATGCGCTCCGGCCCCACGGATAAGTAATGCCGTCGCCCAGCAGCGTCCACAGTGCGGGCCGTATCCAGCGCGGCCGCCGCGAATATGCCAGCGGCGCAGGGATTGGGATCGGAGACACGCTGCCTAAGCGTCATAGCGCACTCTCATTCCCCCCGCGCCGCGGGTGGCACCAGGCACTTGGACAATGGTCGTGCTTTAATCCTGTTGCGCGGGCTCAAGTTTGGAGTTGGTCGAAGCTATGAGGGGGCGCTACACGTCCACTGTCAGCGGCAATCGCACCGTAAAGTCGGTGCGGCCCGGCGCGCTATCCAACGTAATCGTGCCGTGATGGGCTTTGACCACCGCCGAGACGATCGCCAGGCCCAGGCCGGTGCTGCCGCCCTTACGGGATCGGGAGGTGTCACCACGGGCGAACCGCTCGAACACCTCCGACTTCAACTGCTCGGGGATTCCCGGCCCGTTGTCGACCACGCTCAGCACGGCATGCGTCGCATCGGAGGCCAATCGGGTGGTCACGACGGTTCCCGCGCCGGTGTGGACGCGGGCGTTGGCCAGCAGGTTGGTCACCACCTGATGCAGCCGGGCGGCATCGCCGCTGACCGTCACCGGCTCTTCGGGCAAGTCGAGCTCCCACTGGTGATCCGGCCCAGCGACGTGCGCATCGCTGACCGCGTCGACGGCCACCCGGGACAAATCCACCGCTTCGCGTTCCAGTGGTCGCCCGGAGTCCAAGCGGGCAAGCAGCAGCAGGTCCTCGACGAGGTGGGTCATCCGCTCGGTTTCGGATTGCACGCGTTTCATCGCATGGGCGACCGCATCGCTGTCGTCGCGCATTCGTTGGGCCAGCTCGGTGTAACCGCGGATCGCGGCCAACGGGGTGCGCAGTTCGTGACTGGCGTCGGCGACGAACTGGCGTACCCGGGTCTCGCTGGCCTGCCGCGTCGACAATGCGGCCGCGATGTGGTCGAGCATTCGGTTCACCGCCGACCCGAGCTGCCCTACCTCAGTGCGCGGGTTGGCGTCCTCCTCGAGCACCCGCACCGGCAGCGCGACTTCGCCGCGGGCCAGCGGCAGATCGACGACCTCGCCGGCGGTCTGCACGACGCGGCGCAGCGGCGCCAGCGCGCGCCGGATGATCACGGTGTCCGCGGTGGCGGCGGCCGCTACGGCGATCACGGTGACCACCGCGAAGATCAGCAGGACCCGGAACATCGTGGCGTCGACAGTGGACATCGACAAACCGGTGATGATGATGTCGCCGCTCTGCCGGGCCGGTGCGGCAATGACGCGATACCGGCCCAGCCCGTTGATATCTCGGGTTACCGGCGTGCGGTTGATCGGGATCGCGATCAGCTGGGCCTTGGCTGCGTCGTTCAACGCCCCCCGGCCGCCGGCGGCGGTCAGGTATCCGGCCTCGATCGCCTGATCCTTGCCGATTACAGCGGCGACCATCCCGACCGGCTGAGCGGGAGCGTCAAGGAAAACCGGGCCCGGGCCGGGTCGCGGAAATGGCCGTAGGTGATGCCGCCACGGCGCAGAGGGTGGCTCACCGAATATCCGCACCGAGCGGTGCGAGGCGTCTTGCAGCTCGGTGTCGAGCTGTCCCACCA
>NZ_JBAPPI010000019.1:0-3246 GCF_049280035.1 Mycobacterium sp.
GGCGTGTACTTGGCCGCGGTCGGGTAGCGGCCAACTAGCGCGTCCACCCCGGCAACCACCGCGTCGACCTGGTCGCCGGCGGCGCCGATGAACGCCTGCTTGTCGGCCAGCGCGGCGTCCAGGGACGCCCGGTCCAGCGGCAGTCGTGGATCGGCAGCCAGCCGGTCGAGTAGGTCGGGCTCGGCGCCCCGTTCGCGCATCGCCAGCGCGGTGGCCACCGCGTGTTCTTTGATCACCTCGTGCGCGGCCTCGCGGCCCATTCCGGCGCGCACCGCCGCGATCAGCACCTTGGTGGTGGCCAGGAACGGCAGGTAGCGGTCCAGCTCGCGCGCGATCACCGCGGGGTAAGCGCCGAACTCGTCGAGCACGGTCAGCATTGTCTCGACCTGCCCGTCGACGGCGAAGAAGCTGTCCGGCAGGGCAACTCGGCGCACCACCGAGCAGAACACGTCCCCCTCGTTCCACTGCGCGCCGGCCAATTCAGCAGCCATCGACGCGTAACCGCGCAATACCACCTGCAGCCCGTTGACCCGTTCGCAACTACGGGTGTTCATCTTGTGCGGCATCGCCGACGAGCCGACCTGCCCCGGCGCGAAACCCTCGGTGACGAGGTCGTGGCCGGCCATCAGCCGGATAGTGTGCGCCAGTGACGACGGCCCGGCACCCAGCTGCACCAGAGCGGACACCACTTCGTGGTCCAGCGAACGCGGATATACCTGTCCGACACTGGTCAAAACCGTTGTGAATCCAAGGAAGTCGGCAATGCGCCGTTCGAGTTCGGCGAGCTTCGCCACGTCACCGCCGAGCAGATCGAGCATGTCCTGGGCGGTGCCCATCGGACCTTTGATGCCACGCAACGGGTAGCGGTCGATCAGTTCCCGCAGTCTGGTCAACGCCAGCAGAGTCTCCTGCGCCGCCGAGGCGAACCGCTTGCCCAACGTGGTGGCCTGTGCCGCGACGTTGTGGCTACGTCCGGCGATCACCAGGTCGCGGTAGGTCACCGCACGCTCGGCCATTCGGGCCACCAATGCGACGCCGTGGGCGAACACCAATTCCAGCGATCGCCGAACCTGCAGCTGCTCGACGTTCTCGGTCAGGTCGCGGCTGGTCATGCCCTTGTGCACCTGTTCGTGGCCGGCCAGTGCGTTGAATTCCTCGATGCGGGCCTTGACGTCGTGGCGCAGCACCCGCTCGCGGGTGGCGATCGAGGCCAGGTCGACATCGTCGAGCACCCGCTCGTAGTCGGCGACGGCGGCTTCGGGAACCTCGACGCCCAATTCCGCTTGCGCCCGCAGCACCGACAGCCAGAGCCGCCGCTCAGCGACCACCTTGGCCTCCGGCGACCAGATCGCCACCATCTCGGCGCTGGCGTAGCGGTTGGCCAACACGTTCGGGATCGTCACAAACACACAGCTTAACGGCGCCGTTACAGCCGCGGATCAGGCACAGTAGCCCCATGCACTTCGTTGGGCTCGATCTCGCCTGGGGCGAGAAGAACAGCACCGGTGTCGCGGTCATAGATTCCGATGGCCGGCTTCTGCACGTCGGTGCCGCGCAGGACGACGCGAGCATCGAAGCCACGGTGTCGCCGTATGTCAGCAACGACTGCCTGGTGGCCATCGACGCGCCGCTGATCGTGAAGAATTTGACCGGACACCGGCCGTGCGAGGCGGCGCTCAACCACGACTTCCACCGGTTCGACGCGGGAGCACGCCCGGCCTATGCGGAGAAACCCGAATTCAACGATCCTCGCGGCGCCCGGATCGCGACAGCACTGGATCTCGACATGGATCCCCTATCGGGTTCGCCACGACGGGCGATTGAGGTGTATCCGCACCCGGCGACCATTGTGTTGTTCGGCCTGGCGAAGGTCCTGAAGTACAAGAGGGGCCCATTCGAGGTTCGTCAAAGTGAGCTGCTGCAGTTGATGACGCTGATAGAGGGACTCGACAAGGCAACGCCGCGGCTGCGGGTGAACCACAACGTGTCTTGGGTGGAACTGCGCAGACGGGTTGCCGCCGCGACTCGACCGGGACAGCTCGACCGTGACGAAGACCCCGTCGACGCCGTGCTATGCGCCTACGTCGCGCTGTATTGGTATCACCGGCCCGAAGATGTGACCGTATACGGCGACTTCGCGACCGGCTACATCATCACACCGAGTCTTGCGCCGGATCTGGCACCCGCGCCCCGCCGTCGTCCAACCGCACAGCCGGACACCGACGAATTACGTGAGCGGCTCGCGCAGCTTGCTGCACTCCTCGAAGAAGCACAACGCGGGTTGACCGCGATCCGCCAACAGCTCGACCGCTAACCCCAAAACGAGGTCAAATCTGTACGGTGCGCTGGTCGATCGGTGCCAACGAGTCGATGACATCGATCACCGTCGCCCGGGCGACGGTACGGGGATCCTCCCGATCGTCGACCAAGGCGGAAACCACCGCGCCGTCGATTGCGTAAATCAACGCTGAGACCAGCTCCATGCGCACTAAGCGTCCCGACCGCTCGATCACCTCGGCGATGGCGTCGACGCGGTGATGCAGGTTGCGGCGCTGAATGTCGCGCAACGCGGGCTGGCGGGCACAGGCGATGTAGCGCTCGTAGCGCGAAATCAGCTGCTCGGTAAGACGTGGGCCGGACTCACTGCCGACGAGCAGATCGACCAGCAGGTCCGCTGTCGTCTCGGGGCCGCGGCGCCGGCGCGATAGGGTGGCGACCTCGGCGCGTAGCTGCGCCACCTCCAGCATTCCGATATGGGCGACCGCATTGACGATGAGGTCATCAAGGCTAGAGAAGTAATAAGTGGTCGAAGCCAGCGGAAGGCCTGCCCGGCGGGCAACGGCGCGGTGGCGGACCGCCTCGAATCCGCCTTCGCACAGCAGCTCGGCGGCGGCGCTGACCAGCGCGTACCGTCGACGTTCTCCCTTGGGAGTAACAGCTGCAGTCACCTACGACATGCTGCCAGTCAGCTTGGTGCCGCATTGCCCTTTCCGATAAACGCCAGGTCCGATGTGGCAACGGCGCTTTAAGCCGCCGACGACGATGCAGAGCAAAGCGATGCTAAGGAGCGGCGCTTTATCATGGCCCGCATGCCAGATCTGAGTCGTCGCGCTGTGTTGCGCCTTGGCGCCGGTGCGGCGACGGGAGCACTGGGCGCTTATGCGCTGGACAAATTGCTGCCGGCGCGCCCCCCACTCGCTGCGCCGGTGACGATGACCGGCACCGGCGTTCCGCTGGCCCCGCACC
>NZ_JBAPPI010000020.1:0-5103 GCF_049280035.1 Mycobacterium sp.
TAGCTTAATCCGGATAATTGGACTTCCCCTGGTTAACGGGTTGTTCCGGTCAGTAAATGCCCTCCCACGCCAAGCGACGTGCCGCATCTGGGTCGTCGATGATGACGTCGGACACCGACCGGATGACCAGGGTGGCCCGCCGCTGGATGTCGTAGCGGCGCCAACGGGGCACCAAGTCGGACCAGCCCTGCTCGCCCGACCAGCCCGCGGTAGCGAAGTCCAACCAGGTCCGCTGCATCCGACGGCCCACCGCGGGCCTCAGCCACCGGGCCAGCGGGTGTATCCGCCGGCCCAGATGACAGCCGTAATTGTGCTGTATGTGCACAATCTCGCTGCCATGCGCTGCGCCCAGACCCAGCGCTCGCAGCGTCCACGGCGCGTGGTCGAACCGGTAGACATATGTCGGGGCGTGCGCACTGTAAGCGTCGGCGAACGCCCAGGCCGGTGCGACGAACATGGCGTCAGCACCGATGGCCTCCAGCGCGCGCCGGCGCGGGTAGCCGGGATAGACGGCCAGCACCCGCGCCCGCGCCTGCGGCGCCAGCCGGGTGAAGTAGCCGTCGATGTTGGCCGGTGTCGTCGGCAGCATCGGCGGCTTGTCCCTAGCAAACATCGACGCCTCGTCCCGGTTGGTACCGATGATCAGCGGCACCCGGGCCACCGCGCCCGCCCGGGCGGCCTCGATCGGATGCCGCGGCAGCAGATCCACCCCATAGGTCAGCCCGTGCGCCAGCGTCGGCGTCGTCGCAATGCTCGCCAGCTGCAGCTCGCCGGCGGCGCGGCGTAACTCGCGCTGCGGCAGTTCTTTCAGCGCTTGCAGCTCGCCGGCACCTATTCCGAGCCGGCTGAGGAACCGCTGCGCCTGCTCGCCTCGCGTTGCGCGGTCGGCGATCAGTGGCAACGCCGGGCTCTGCGCAATCGCCCGAGCGAATAGCCCGTCGGCGGCCGGACTGGCAAGTAGCGCCAATATCGAAGTGGCGCCTGCAGATTCGCCGAATACGGTGACCCGGTCTGGGTCGCCGCCGAAGGCGGCAATGTTGTCCCGCACCCAGGCCAACGCAGCGATCTGGTCGCGCAGGCACAGATTATTTTCAAAGCCCTCGCGGAGGTCGCCGAGTTCGAAACCGCCGAATACCCCGACCCGGTAGGTCACATTGACCACGACCACGTTGCCGTTGGCGGCCAGCCGCGATCCGTTGTAGAGCTGCAATTGTCCGGCGCCGTTGAGGAACGCTCCGCCGGGGATCCACACCATCACCGGCAGCGAGCCCGACACATCCGGTGACCACACCGTCACCGACAGGCAAGCCTCGTCGCGGATCTTCGGGTCGTTGCGGTCACCGGCCACCATCGAGCGGCTCTGCAGCGGCAGCGGCGCGTGCGCGACGGCGTCGCGAACCCCCGTCCACGGCAACAGCGGCTCAGGCGCAGCGAACCGACGCTGGCCGACCGGTTGCTGCGCGTACGGCACACCGCGCCACACCGCAACGCCACCTTCGGCGGTGCCGCGAAGATCGCCGAACGTCGTGTGCGCGAGAGCAGGAACTTCGGCAACCGCGGGCACGCCTGAATCGTAGTGTGCGAAGCTGATCCCGCCGGGCTCAAAGCTCTTGACAGCCGTGCCACAAACGCAACGGAGAATGCGATGACCTTCAACGAGGGTATGCAGATCGACACCAGCACGACGTCGGCATCCGGCGGCGGAGGCGGGCGGATCGTGGCGATCGGCGGCGGCTTGGGCGGATTGTTGTTCCTCGTCGTGGCGCTGCTGCTCGGCGTCGACCCCGGCAAAGTGGCGACCCAGCTGCCGATGAACACCCGCCAGGACGTGGCACCCGGCTTCGACCTGAACCAGTGCCGGACCGGAGCCGACGCCAACAAATACGTGCAGTGCCGGGTGGTGGCCACTGGCAACTCCGTCGACGCCGTCTGGAAGCAGCTGATGCGCAGCTACACCCGACCTCGGGTGCGGCTGTTCAGCGATCAGGTCAACACCGGCTGCGGGCCGGCCACCACCGCAGTCGGGCCGTTCTACTGCCCGGTGGACAAGACCGCCTACTTCGACACCGGCTTCTTCGACGTGTTACACAATCAATTCGGTTCCAGCGATGGAAAATTGGCGCAGGAATACGTGGTTGCCCATGAGTTCGGGCACCACGTCCAGGATCTGCAGGGGATCCTCGGCCGCGCCCAGCAGGGCGCGCAAGGCGCCGGCGGCAACGGTGTGCGCACCGAGTTGCAGGCCGACTGCTACGCGGGAGTGTGGGCGCACTACGCGTCCACCGTCAAGCAGGAAAGCACCGGGGTTCCGTATCTAGAACCGCTGAGCGACAAGGACATTCAAGACGCGCTGTCGGCGGCGGCATCGGTGGGCGACGATCGGATTCAGAAGGCGGCAACGGGCCACACCAGCCCCGAGTCGTGGACCCACGGCTCTTCGGAACAGCGGCAGCACTGGTTCACCGTCGGCTACCAAACCGGTGATCCCAACCAGTGCGACACCTTCCGCGAACCCAACCTCGGCTAGCTCAGAACAACGTCGGCTGCGGCGCCTCGACTACCTGCTGCGCCGGGGCGGCATCGAACCGTCGCTGATCGCCGCCCAGCGCGTACTTGGCAATCAGCGGTGCCGCCCTCGCCCGTAATTCATCTCGGTACGACGGCGGCAAATATGCTCCGCGCCGGTACAACTCGCGATACCGCCCGATCAGCTGCGGGTGGGTCCGGGCCAACCAGGACATGAACCAGCCACGGGTCGATCCGCGCAAATGCAGCCCGAACACCGTGACACCCGCGGCTCCGGCCGATGCGATTTGGCGCAGCAGACCGTCGAGATGCTCGACAGAATCGGTCAGGTACGGCAGCACGGGCGCCACCATCACGTGGCAGTCCAGGCCGGCGTCGCGAATAGCCGCGATCAACCCAAGCCGGGCCTGTGGGGACGCGGTACCCGGCTCGACCTGCTTGTGCAGTTCAGGATCACCGACTGCGAGCGAGACGGCGAGGCTGACCGGCACTTGCCCGGCAGCGTCGGCGATCAGTGGCAGGTCACGCCGCAGCAGGGTGCCTTTGGTCAGAATCGACAACGGGGTGCCCGACCCCGCGAGCGCGCCGATGATGCCCGGCATCAACGCATAGCGCCCCTCGGCGCGTTGATAGGGATCGGTGTTGGTACCCAGCGCGACGGTCTCGCGGCGCCACGATCTTCGGTGCAGCTCTCGGCGCAGCACGTCAGCGACGTTGGTCTTGACCACGATCTGTGTGTCGAAGTCGTTGCCGCAGTCCAACTCCAGGTATTCGTGGGTAGGCCGGGCGAAACAGTAGCGACAGGCGTGCGAACAACCGCGGTATCCGTTGACGGTGTACTTAAACGGCAGGATGGCACTGCCGTCGGGAATTTTGTTCAGCGCCGACTTACACAACACCTCGTGAAAAGTGATGCCATCGAACTGCGGTGTCCGCACGCTGCGGACGAAACCTATGCGCTCCAATCCGGGCAGCGCGCCGTCATCGACCTCGATGCCCTGGCTGTCCCACCGCACACACTATTCGAACTCTTGTTCGAGGATGTGTCAAGCCCTGCCTCCGTCCCAGCAGCGGCCGCAATCGTCGACGCCCGTCTCGCCAATTTGCCTGCGGTGAGCAGGTTGTCATTTAAGCTGGACCACAATGACGTCTGAATCCGACGGTCCGAGCAACAATAAAAACCTCAAGTGGGCCATGGGCGCGGTGGGGGTGGTGGCCGCCCTGGCGACGGTCGTCGCTGTGGTTTTGCTTTTCGGCGGCGGCGGTTCTGGGGCACCGAAAGGGGCTCACCCCGACGACGGTTCGAACGCGGACGCGGCGGCCGGAGTGGCCAGCATCAAAGACATCGGGCCGGTCACCGTTATCACCGAGGATCCCAGCTGCGCAGCGTGGACAACGATCAACAACGAGCTCGCGACCAGCGGCACGGGTCTCTGGAACGAGCGAGACCGATCGGTACCAGCCTCGGCGTGGACGCCAAAGGAGCGTGCGCAATACATAGCAGCCGCCCAGTCGATGCGCGGTGCCGCGGCGCAAGCGGTGGGCTTGGTCAAGTTGACGCCGCATAGGGTGATGCGCGAGCTCTACCAGCAGTTCATCGCCTACGCCCGCGCGTATGCCGAACGCGTCCCCAAGTACATGCCGGCCGATAACAACCTGGCGGGTGCCGCGAACAGCGCGTCGTCTGCTCTGGGAGCGATCTGCGCTGCCATCACCGACGGCCCTGCGGCTGCGCGGGGTCCCATGGTGCAGCCTTCGGCCCCGCCGTCGGATATCGCCCCGGTTGGCAATCCCGCTAACCCGCAGCCCGTCCTGACTTCTAGTAATCCTGTCTGCGAGGACTGGAAGTCGGCGTTGGACCAATTCGGTCGAAACACCGCCGAATGGCAGAAGTTGGATCCCAACGTCCCCGCGATCTACTGGAATCGCGAACAGAAGGCCATCAACTATGCGGTTGCCCCGGTGATGAACTCGTATGCCGGCACGCTGGAACAGCTTGGGCGACAAAGCGATAACGCGATCTGGCAGGATTTAGCCAACCTCTCCGCCCAGTACCGGCGGGCGTTCGTTGTGGCGCTGCCCACCTACACGCCGACCGATAATCACTTAGCCAACGCCGCTAACTACGTGTCGACCACGATCCTCGGCGCTTGCGCAGCGGTGGGCATGTAGCGAGGCACTGTAGCGCATCGCTGAGTAGTTCTGCGTGGCTGCGAATGATTAATAGGCGCAACACGTTTCGGCAGAAAGCTGTGGCCCACACACCGGATGGTGTGCGGGCCACAGTGGGTTGTGGGGGTTAGGCCCAGCTAGACCCGACCGCGCTGTCGGTCGAGTTCATGTTGTTGCCAGCGGTTTGGACCTTCTGGCCGTGAGAGTTGGCTTGTTCGTAGATGACCTGGAAGTTGCGGCCCAACTGGGTGATGAACTCCTGGCAGGCCACCGAACCGGAACCGCCCCAGAAGTCACCGGCGGCCAGCACATCGCGCACGATGGACTGGTGCTCGGCCTCCAACGACGCGGCCTGGGCGCGGATCAAGGCGCCGTGGGCATCCACGTCGCCGAACTGGTAACTAA
>NZ_JBAPPI010000021.1:0-5565 GCF_049280035.1 Mycobacterium sp.
CGTACACATCGCAACGATGCGCCGTGTGCGGGCACACCGCGCCCGGAAACCGTCAGAGCCAAGCGGTTTTCCAGTGCCAAGCCTGCAACGCGGGTCCGTGCAACGCCGACGTGAACGCTGCACGCAATATCGCCGCCGGACGGGCGGTGACAGCACGGGGAGACCTCGGCGCTAGCCGGTCTACGAACCGTGAACCTCAACTCTGCTCTCCTGCCGCATAGGTAGTGGATTGGATTGGATCCTCTGGCTTCAGCCAGAGGAGGACGTCAAACGCGGGGCTCTTCGTCGACGAGGCGATCCGCTTGGCGATCCGGCCGGTCCTGCGGACCATCAAGGTCAGCGGGATCCGGCTGGCCACGGAAGCGGTGCCACAGCCGTCGTCCCGCCAGCGCCACCAGCACTGCCGCCGCACTCAGCGTGATCGCGAACAGCACTTTGCCGTAGGCGTTGGAGTGCACCGACAGCCGCACCGGCTCGCCCAGCGGCACACCGGCCGAGGTGCGCAACGTCACGTCGATGGCCACCCGCTGGGTGAAGTTCACTTCGATCGGCACCCGCAACGGCAGATATCCCGGCGGCAACTCTATTTCGCCGAGATCGGTGACGCGCATCCCGGGCGGGGCTTCGACGTGCAGTCGCACCCGGATCGGGACGGCCAGCCCGTTGTGCAGGGCCAGCGGGAGCGGGCTGTGCTCGGTGGCCAACGTGTAGGACCCGGTCGGGTTGACGATGGTGACCGCGCCGAACAAGTCAGCTATCGCGGCGCCGACGATTTCCAGCCGCCGTTGTGCCAGCCCGTTGCGGGTGTCGGGTCGTTGGGCCTGGCTGACGGCACGCAGCATGTCCTCGCGTAGCGGCGCGGTATAGCCGACACCGCTCAGCCCGGTGCGAGCATCGGGCGTCAACGCCGCGGTCAGCCCCCACAGCTGGCCCACCTCGCTAGCGATCGTGGCGACGACGCTGTTATCGAACCGGCCGCGTTCGGCTGCCTCGACGCCGGAATGGAGCGGCGTGGCGGTGACGGGTGGAGTGGCTGATGCGTCGGCGATCAGCGCCGGCAGCGGACGTGGCACCGCCAGCCCGGAGCGGATCGCCGTCGCCAGCGTGCTCAAGATGGCGGCCGCGTCGTCGGACCGCAGTTTCCAGTTGGTCGGCGGCAACAGAACCTCGGCGCGCGGGGTCACGCTCGGCTGCAGCGTCCGCCACAGCACCGAGCCCAGCGCGTCCTGACGGCGGGCGGTCTCGGAGTCGTGCTGAAACCGAACCGCGAGCGCGGCGTTCAAGTAAGTCGGGGCGACCGGATCGGAGCCGGCTGCCGCGAAGGCAGCGCCAACCGCGGGGTCGAACGGCTCGACCACCACCTGCGGCGACAACCGCCGCGGCGCGGTGTCCGCCGGGGCCGGCGCGGCGGCGGCAGTTTCTTCTGCGGAAGAGTCGGCGGCAGCGATCACCACGGTATTACCGTTGCCGCTCAACAGGTTCACGGTGCGGCGGGTCAACGAGCCGTCGGGGATGAGGGTGGCGCCGCGAACCGCAGTGGCGCCCAGGATTTGGTCGACGACGTCGCCGGCAGAACTGGTGGCGATCGCGCTGAGGCCGGCATCGCCGACACGTTGCACCGCGTCGAGGTCGGCCTGGGCGTATGGCAGCGGGGCCACACACATCCGGTGAGCCAGTGCGCGCAACCGGTTCAACCAGCTCGCCGCCGCGGCCTGCCCGGTCCCTGGATGCGTCGGCGTACCCGGTGGTTGGGCAGCGCCGTCGGGGGAGTCGGAGACGACGTAACCACCGGTCATCGCGTTGACGGTGACCAGAAGGTCCGCGTCGACTGTCAGGCACAGCGAGCGGCTGACAGCGCCATCGGGGTCGACGTCGCGGCTGGTCGCGAACTCGGCCGCGGCCAGCAAGATGTCCAGCCGGCCGCCGGTGGCCAGCGAGGTCGCCAGCTCGTCGTCCAGCAACCGCACCGGGATCGTGCCGCCGGGTGCACCGGGCGCCAGTCGGGGCCGGTCGGCCAGTGGCCACAGCATGGTGATCGGGACGGGTTTGGAGATGTCGGGCGCGATGACGGCGCTCAACGCGTCACCGGCGGTGTCCAGCGGATCCGGTGGTACTCCCACCACCGGCAGCAGGAGCCGCGCGTTGTCGAGCCGTGCCGGTTCGCCGTAGTCCGGTGTTCCGTTGGCGTTGACCAGCAGCGGGTAGACGCCGGGCTTGCCGATCGCCAGCGAGGGTTTGGTCAGCGAACGGACCGGGGCGGACAGCTTGAAGGCGACCTTCTGGCCGCGTTGCAGCTCACTGGCCACGGTCAGGAAGTCGGTAACCGCCTCGTATTGGTCGGTGCTGCCGTCGAGGTTGGTGCGCAACCCGGCCGACGTGTTGACCGCCGGGGCGTGCTCGAGGCGGACCATGACGTCGCGGACCCGACGGTCTCCGACGTTGGTCACGGTTCCGCTGACGGTGACGACGGGCTCGCTGGTCGTGGTGACCATCTGCGGGGTCACCTGCTCGATCCGGACCTGGACGAACGGAGTTGCGCCGGGCTCGCCCGCGGCGGCGCGCGGCGCGGCGATGGGTAGTGTGAGCGCGGCTCCTAAACCAGTCAGGATGCCGACCACGACGGCGAGGCGCACGACGGCGGCCTGCCGGAGCCGCGACATGGTCACGGCCCGGGACCGCGACCGTTCTTCCGGCCTCGCACTGACTCGTCGGGCCGACGGTTTCGGGTGCGCGAGTGAGTTTGCGGCCGCCGCCGCGGCGAAGTGGGCGGTAGTGGCGGCAGCGCGGCCGGGCCGTCGGTCTGCAGCTTGTCGATCAGCTCGTCGGCCACCTCGGCCAGTTTGCGTTCGTCGGCGTAGGCCAGCCGGGACACCAGCTCGGGAATCGGCACCCACGCCACCTCGGCGACTTCGACGTCCTCGTCGGACAGCTCTCCACCCGAGCAGCGCATTAAATAATGGTGCACGGTCTTGTGCACTCGTCGCCCGTCGGTGACGAACCAGTAGTCGATTCTGCCGAGCTCCGCCAACACGCTGCCCTGGATCCCGGTCTCCTCGGCGACCTCGCGGATCGCGGTCTGCTCGGCCGTCTCACCGAGCTCGATATGCCCCTTGGGCAACGACCACAGCATCCGACCGCGGCGATCGACGCGGCCGATGAGCGCGGCGACCTGCTCGTCGCGGGGTCTGTCGATGTTGTCGATGACCAGTCCGCCAGCCGACGTTTCGTGCACAGTTCGGAGTCGTTCGGGGCCGCGGCGGGTGGAACGGGACGGACCGGGCTTTTCGCCACCGGCTGGTGTGCTGCCGTCGATCGCCGCATTGTCGGTTTTGCCGTGGCCGGACCCGGCGCCGCGCCGACCACGACGCCTCCCGCGGCGCCGACGTGGTTGCGCTTTTTCGCCGTCCGACACCCAAGCGATAGTAGCTGGCGTGCTACGACGCTCCCCGGCGCACTCGCCGGTCGTGCACTGCCCGTCGGCAGAGCAGGCTCATCGCTTCGGGCGACGATGCGGGCCGGAACGGCCCGGGTGGGGGCACCTCCAGTCGCGCAGCGACTAGGGGGAGAGCCGGACTACGCTATCCGAACGTGCCTGAAGCCGCCGACAATCCCGATCTGCTGACCGCCGCCGCGGTTGCCTTGAACAGGCACGGCGACGTGCTGCGCGAGCTCGGCTCGGTGTTCGCCGCCGCTGGCCACGAGTTGTATCTGGTGGGCGGCTCGGTGCGCGATGCGCTGATGGGCCGGCTGAGCCCCGATCTCGACTTCACCACCAACGCCCGGCCCGAGCAGGTGCAGAAGTTGCTGCGGCCGTGGGCAGACGCGCTGTGGGACACCGGCATCGCGTTCGGGACCGTCGGTGTGGGCAAGGGTGAACATCGGCTGGAGATCACCACCTTTCGCGCCGACCGATATGACCGGGTGTCGCGCAACCCGGAAGTGCGTTTCGGCGACTCGCTGGGCGACGATCTGGTGCGCCGCGACTTCACCGTGAACGCGATGGCGGTGCGCGTCACGGCAGCCGGACCCGGCGAATTCGTCGATCCCCTAGGCGGTTTGCCCGCGCTGCGGGCCGGGGTGCTGGATACCCCGACGATCCCGTCGGAGTCCTTCGGCGACGACCCGCTGCGGATGCTGCGCGCAGCGCGGTTCGTCTCGCAACTTGGCTTCGCGGTCGCCCCGCGGGCGCGCTCGGCGATCGAGGAGATGGCGCCGGAGTTGGCCCGGATCACCGCCGAGCGGGTAGCAGCCGAACTGGACAAACTGCTGGTGGGCGACGACCCGGTGGCCGGCATCGAGCTGATGGTGCAGACCGGGATGGGCGAAGTCGTGCTGCCCGAGGTCGGCGGCATGCAAATGGCGATCGACGAGCACCACCAGCACAAAGACGTCTACCAGCATTCGCTGACCGTGCTGCGCCAGGCGATCGCCTTGGAAGACCCCCCTCCAGAAGGAGGCCCTGACCTGGTGTTGCGCTGGGCGGCGCTGCTGCACGACATCGGCAAGCCGGGCACCCGCAAGCACGAGCCCGACGGCGGAGTCAGCTTCCATCACCACGAGGTGGTCGGGGCCAAGATGACTCGAAAGCGGTTGCGGGCGTTGAAGTATTCCAAACAAATGGTCGACGACGTATCGCAGCTGGTGTACCTGCATCTGCGATTCCATGGTTACGGCGAGGGCCGGTGGACCGACTCGGCGGTGCGTCGCTATGTCACCGACGCAGGACCGTTGTTGCCTCGGCTGCACAAGTTGGTGCGGGCCGACTGCACCACCCGCAACCGGCGGCGGGCCGCCCGGCTGCAGGCCAACTACGACGGCCTGGAGGCGCGCATCGCCGAGCTGGCCGCCCGGGAGGACCTGCAGCGGGTCCGTCCCGATTTGGACGGCAACCAGATCATGGAACTGCTGGGCATTCCGCCGGGCCCGCAGGTCGGGGAGGCGTGGAACTACCTCAAAGAATTGCGGCTGGATCGTGGCCCGCTGACCCGGGATGAGGCGACGGCTGAGCTGATGACCTGGTGGCGCGCGCGGGGTACCCCCGGGAACCCCTAGTGGCCCGGCGGCGTCCCACTTGGCATGGAGTACTGCTTGGGCGCGGGCGACGGCACGGCGACGATCTGGGACCGCGGCCCGGATATCGACCTGGACGGTGACGGCCGGCTGGATGCGGTCAGTCTGGATTTCGACGGCGACGGTCTGGCCGATGACGCCTTAGCCGATTTCGACGGCGACGGTATCGCCGACCATGCCGTGCTCGATCTCGACAACGACGGCACCGCCGAAAGCTACTTCACCGACGACGGGTCGGGGACCTGGGCGGTGGCCGTGAGTCCGCCGCGAGCGGGCCAGCCCGCGCAGGGCAAGACCGCCGTTGGGCAACTCCGCTGGCTGGGGCTCGACGGCGTCGAGCACACCGGCGGGCCGCTGGTGGACTTCGACGGCGACGGCCAGGTCGACGACCGGGTGCTTGACAGCGACGGTAATGGGCTAGCCGACCGGGCAATCTGCGCCGAGGAGAACGGCGTGACGGGCTACGTCGATACCGATGGGGACGGACGGTGGGAC
>NZ_JBAPPI010000022.1:0-5227 GCF_049280035.1 Mycobacterium sp.
AGGCCGGTTACGTCGCCACCACCGCCCGCGTCGATGGCCCAATCCACGGCGTGCAGATTTGTCAGCACCACTGCCCGGTATCCCACGTCGCCGAGGAGTTTCCGGAGCTGTGCGAAACCGAGCAGCAGGCCATGGCCGAGGTGCTTGGAACCCACGTGCAGCGGCTTGCGACCATCGTCAACGGTGACTGCGCATGCACCACGCACGTGCCGCTGACTCCCACCGAGAAGCCGTCAACCCTTCGACGCTCAGCCCGCGTCGAAGCCACCATAAGCAAGCAAGGAGTGTCGTCATGACGACCACCCCCGAGGTTCAGAAGCTGGCCGAACCGCTCTCCCAGGAGGAGGCCATCGCCTCGATGGGCCGGTACGGCTACGGCTGGGCCGACTCCGACATCGCGGGCGCCAGCGCACAGCGCGGGCTGTCCCAAGCGGTGGTCCGTGACATCTCCGCGAAGAAGAACGAGCCGGAGTGGATGCTGGAGACCCGGCTGAAGGCGCTGCGCATCTTCGATCGCAAGCCGATGCCGAAGTGGGGTTCCAACCTCGAGGGCATCCACTTCGACAACATCAAGTACTTCGTGCGGTCCACCGAAAAACAAGCAGCGACGTGGGACGACTTGCCCGACGACATCCGCAACACCTACGACAGGCTCGGCATCCCGGAAGCCGAGAAGCAGCGGTTGGTGTCCGGCGTCGCGGCGCAGTACGAGTCAGAGGTGGTCTACCACCAGATCCGCGAAGACCTGGAAGCCCAGGGTGTCATCTTCCTGGACACCGACACTGCGCTGCGCGAGCACCCGGAGATCTTCAAGCAGTACTTCGGCACGGTGATCCCGGCTGGGGACAACAAATTCTCGGCGCTGAACACCGCGGTGTGGAGTGGCGGAAGCTTCATCTACGTCCCGCCCGGTGTGCATGTCGACATCCCGCTGCAGGCCTACTTCCGGATCAACACCGAGAACATGGGTCAGTTCGAGCGGACGCTGATCATCGTCGACGAGGGCGCCTACGTGCACTACGTCGAGGGCTGCACCGCGCCGATCTACAAGTCCGATTCGCTGCACTCGGCGGTGGTGGAGATCATCGTCAAGCCCGGCGGCCGCTGTCGCTACACCACGATCCAGAACTGGTCGAACAACGTGTACAACCTGGTCACCAAGCGGGCCCGCGCCGAGGCCGGCGCCACCATGGAGTGGGTCGACGGCAACATCGGGTCGAAGGTCACCATGAAGTACCCGGCGGTCTGGATGACCGGCGAGCACGCCAAGGGCGAGGTGCTGTCGGTGGCGTTCGCCGGCGAAGGCCAGCACCAGGACACCGGCGCCAAGATGCTGCACCTGGCCCCGAACACGTCGAGCAACATCGTGTCCAAGTCGGTGGCGCGCGGTGGTGGACGCACTTCGTATCGCGGTCTGGTCCAGGTCAACAAGGGCGCGCACGGGTCACGCTCCAGCGTGAAATGCGATGCGCTGCTGGTCGATACGATCAGCCGCAGCGACACCTATCCCTACGTCGACATCCGCGAGGACGACGTGACGATGGGCCACGAGGCGACAGTGTCCAAGGTCAGCGAAAACCAGCTGTTCTACCTGATGAGCCGCGGGCTGACCGAGGACGAGGCGATGGCGATGGTGGTGCGCGGCTTTGTCGAGCCGATCGCCAAGGAGCTGCCGATGGAGTACGCGCTGGAGCTCAACCGGCTGATCGAGCTGCAGATGGAAGGCGCGGTCGGGTAGTGACGGGATTGACTGAAGCGGTTGAGGGTTTGTCGCTCACCGCTGCCAACAAGGGTGAGCAGTTCGCGTCTTTCGACGTCGACGCGTTCGAGGTCCCCGGCGGCCGCGACGAGATCTGGCGGTTCACCCCGCTGCGTCGGCTACGTGGCCTGCACGACGGCTCGGCGCACGCGACCGGGAGCGCCCAGATCACCGTCAGCGAACGGCCCGGGGTGCGCGTTGAAACCGTGCGGCGCGGCGACCAGCGGCTTGGCGATGGTGGTGTGCCCACCGATCGTGTTGCCGCGCAGGCGTTTTCGGCGTTCAACTCCGCGACGCTGGTCACGGTCGCGCGCGACACCCAGGTCGCCGAGCCGGTCGAGGTGTTGATCACCGGCCCGGGCGAGGGTGCGGTGGCCTACGGGCATCTGCAGATCCGGGCCGAAGAGCTGGCCGAGGCCGTCGTGGTCATCGACCAGCGTGGCAGCGGAACCTACGCCGACAACGTCGAATTCGTCGTCGAGGATGCCGCCCGGCTCACGGTGGTGTGGATCGCTGACTGGGCCGACGACACCGTGCAGGTCAGCGCGCAACACGCCCGGCTGGGCAAGGACGCGGTGCTGCGGCATGTGGCCGTCACGCTAGGTGGCGACTTGGTGCGAATGTCGGCCAAGGTGCGCTTCGCCGCGCCCGGCGGTGACGCCGAGCTGCTCGGCCTGTACTTCGCCGACGACGGTCAGCACCTCGAGTCGAGGCTGCTGGTTGACCACGCGCAACCCGACTGCAAGTCCAACGCGATGTACAAGGGTGCGCTGCAAGGGGATCCGGACTCGAACCGGCCGGACGCGCACACCGTCTGGGTCGGCGACGTGTTGATCCGCGCCGAGGCCACCGGCACCGACACCTTCGAAGTCAATCGCAACCTGGTGCTCACCGACGGCGCGCGCGCCGACTCGGTGCCCAACCTGGAGATCGAGACCGGCGAAATCGTCGGCGCCGGACACGCCAGCGCCACCGGACGATTCGACGACGAGCAACTGTTCTATCTGCGTTCCCGCGGCATCCCCGAAGAGCAGGCCCGCCGACTGGTGGTGCGTGGTTTCTTCAACGAGATCATCGCCAAGATCGCGGTACCTGAGATACGCGCGCGTTTAACCACCGCCATCGAGCACGAACTGGCCATCACCGAATCGAAAGTATCTGCCTAATGACCACTTTGGAAATCAAAGACTTACACGTCAGCATCGACAACCCGTCGGATGGCGAAGAGATCGCGATCCTCAACGGTGTGAACTTGAGCGTGAGTTCCGGCGAGACGCATGCGGTGATGGGGCCCAACGGATCCGGCAAATCCACCCTGTCCTATGCCATCGCCGGGCACCCGAAGTACCGCGTGACATCGGGCTCCATCACCCTCGACGGCCAGAACGTGCTAGACATGAGCGTCGACGAGCGCGCCCGCGCCGGCCTGTTTTTGGCCATGCAGTATCCCGTCGAGGTGCCAGGCGTGTCGATGTCGAACTTCCTGCGGTCGGCCGCTACCGCCGTCCGCGGTGAGGCGCCCAAGCTGCGGCACTGGGTCAAAGAAGTCAAGGCCGCGTTGGAGGAGCTCGAGATCGACCAAGCCTTCGGCGAGCGCAGTGTCAACGAAGGCTTTTCCGGCGGCGAGAAGAAGCGCCACGAGATCCTGCAGTTGGGGTTGCTGAAGCCGAAGATCGCGATTCTCGACGAGACCGATTCCGGCCTCGACGTTGACGCGTTGCGGGTGGTCAGTGAAGGCGTCAACCGCTATGCCGAATCCGAGCACGGTGGCATCCTGCTCATCACGCACTACACCCGGATCCTGCGGTATATCCATCCCGAATTCGTGCACGTGTTCGTCGGTGGCCGGATCATCGAATCCGGTGGTCCGGAGTTGGCCGACGAACTCGAAGAGAACGGCTACGTGCGCTTTTCCCAAGCGGCGGCCGCGGGAGCTTGACCGTGGGCACTTGCGCCACCTCACTGGACGTCGCTGCGATCCGCGCCGACTTCCCGATCCTCAAGCGCGTGATGCGAGGCGGAAATCAGTTGGCGTACCTGGATTCCGGTGCGACGTCACAACGGCCGCTGCAAGTCCTCGACGCCGAACGCGAATTCCTGTTGACGTCCAACGGCGGGGTGCACCGCGGAGCGCACCAGCTGATGGAGGAGGCCACGGATGCCTACGAGCAGGGCCGCACGGACATCGCAACGTTTGTCGGCGCGCACGCCGATGAGCTGGTGTTCACCAAGAACGCGACCGAGGCACTCAATCTGGTGTCCTACGTGTTCGGCGACAACCGCTTCGAGCATGCCGTCGGCGAGGGTGACGTCATCGTCATTACGGAGCTCGAGCACCATGCCAACCTCGTCCCCTGGCAGGAACTGGCAAGGCGCACCGGCGCGACGCTGCGCTGGTATGGCGTCACCGACCAGGGACGCATCGACCTTGACTCGTTAAAGCTCGATGAGCGCGTCAAAGTCGTTGCCTTCAGCCATCATTCGAATGTGACCGGAGCGCTGGCTCCAGTGGCCGAGCTGGTGGGCCGCGCGCGCGAAGTGGGTGCGCTGACCGTGCTGGATGCCTGCCAGTCGGTGCCGCACGAGCCAGTGGACTTCCATGCGCTCGACGTCGACTTCGGCGCATTCTCCGGGCATAAGATGCTGGGCCCCAACGGGATCGGCGTGTTGTATGGGCGCCGCGAGTTGCTCGGCGCGATGCCGCCATTTCTCACCGGCGGATCGATGATCGAGAATGTCGCGATGGAAGCGTCCACCTACGCGCCTCCGCCGCAGCGGTTTGAGGCTGGCACCCCGATGACCTCTCAGGTGGTCGGACTGGCTGCGGCCGCACGCTATCTCGGCGCCATCGGCATGGGCACCGTAAAAAATCACGAACGTCAGTTGACCGCCGCCGCGATCGACGGGCTGTCCGGCATCGACGGCGTACGGATCGTCGGACCGGCATCGATGGAGAACCGCGGCTCACCGGTGTCCTTCATTGTCGACGGCGTACACGCCCACGACGTCGGTCAGGTCCTCGACGACGACGGGGTCGCCGTGCGGGTGGGCCACCACTGCGCATTGCCGCTGCACCGCCGGTTCGGCCTGGCCGCCACCGCGCGGGCGTCGTTCGCGGTCTACAACACCCACGAGGAGGTCGACCGGCTGGTGGCCGGCGTGCGGCATGCCCTCGACTTTTTCGGCGGAGCGTGAGCCGAAGTGCGTTTGGAGCAGATCTACCAAGACGTGATCCTCGATCACTACAAGCACCCGCAGCACCGCGGGCTACGCGAGCCGTTCGGCGCGCAGGTGTACCACGTCAACCCGGTGTGCGGCGACGAGGTCACGTTGCGAGTGGCGCTGTCGGACGACGGTGAGCACGTCGTCGACGTCTCCTACGACGGGCAGGGCTGTTCGATCAGCCAGGCGGCCACGTCGGTGCTCACCGAGCAGGTGATCGGGCAAAGCGTCGGGCAGGCGTTGAAG